>CAYRVZ010000001.1:0-11399 GCA_964427815.1 uncultured Saprospiraceae bacterium
TCCAAGTATGCTTTTCTCTTTTTAATTAAGTAGAAAGGGAATTACTATTTTTAATATTTCATCTGGTTTTTCTTCATGCGGCATTAACGAGGCTTTAGATATTTGCACAAGGGAGCAATTTTCGTTGAATTGATCTACCATTTTTTTAGCAAGTTTGAGCGGGAAAGTTTTATCATTTTCGCCCCAAACAAGGAGTGTTTGGGCTTCTATATCTTGATGAGTTTTCTTAAAGGAATCTACAACTTTCCATTCTATGCCTTTTAGGTATTCTAGCATGCCATACATTTTTTCTTTTGAGGTTTTTAATGGAGTTAAGTACAAGTCTAGATTTTCTGGTTTCCTCAATAGGGCTTTATCATAATAGAATTGGTTTAACAACAAAGGTGAACGTACCACATATCCAATTTTCAATAACGTTCGAAAAATAAAATTTGCTAAGGGTAATGTCGCTAAAAACTGATGCATAGGAATGAAAGGGGGTCTGTGGTTTGGAATTTCAGTATTTAGTAATACTAGTTTAGTAATGGATTTTGGTTGAGAGATGGCTATCATTCTCGCAATTGAAGCTCCTGTATCATGCGCTAGAATTGAAAAATCCGTTATGTTAAGCTTGATGAATAGTTTTTTGAGTCTATTGCTTTGTGCTGTAAATGTAAAATCCGTTTTTTTATTCCATCCGCTTTCTCCAAAACCTGGCAAGTCCAGTACATAACAAGTAAAATGTTTTAATAGGTCAGGAATCATTTTTCGCCAAGTGTAGCCGTGTACGATGAAGCCGTGTATGAGAATTAATGGCTTTCCTTCTCCAAATTTTCTAACAGCAATTGTCGCATCATCAATCTCAAAATTTTCTATTTCGGCTGATTGGTATAAGCTGTGGTAACTTTGTTCTTTCATGTCTTTTACTATTTTAGTACAAAAGTATAGCTACTAGAACTTGTTTTATTGATATTTTACGACAATATTTGCATCTATGAAGTTACTATCTGACCATTTATTAAATTTAGCGGAGTATGCTGTCTGCTTGGGTTATAACCAACCTTTTAAAAGCATAAAAAAAGGAACTTATATCGAAACCAGCACTTATCTAGATTATTTCCAAGAATTATTGAACAAGCAACAGGATGAGTATTTTGGGTTACGTTATGGCTTTTTTTTAAATTTAGCCGCTTTAGGTTCTGTTTATAATATTTCTTTATCGACAACAAGCATTGAACAAACGATCAAGCTTTGGGCAAGCTATTCAGATACTAATATGCCGATCATAAATTTTTCTTCCTTTTTAAAGGATAATCGATTTTATCTAGTCTTGAATAGTGAAATAGAAGATGTGAATATTAGAAATCAAGTATTAGATTCTTTCTTTGCGTTTGTCTTTAGAGAGTTAAAGCTTATAGTTGGCAAGGACGTTTTGAATATTCATCTGCCATATAAGGATTTAGAATTCTATCAAAAATGGTATAAGTGTAAAATTGAGTATAGTGATAATCATTGTTTTAGCTTCCACGATGAAATACTCAAGGCAGATATAAATTTAAGGAATAAAAAAGCAATAGAACTTGTTTTGCCAAAATTTTTAACGATGCTAGAGAGTAAGGTTTACAAGAATAAACCATTTTCTTTTTTAGTACGGAAGATGATTTTAAATATGTGTAAGCCTGAATTACCCAGCTTGAAACAAGTGGCAAGCCAATTTATAATGACAGAAAGAACACTACAAAGGAAGCTGAAGAAAGAAAAAATGTCTTTTCGGAAAATATCAAATGCTACTAAGAGAGAATTATTTTTTTACTTAAAGGGAGGTAAGCCAATAAAGACACAAGATATTGCATATATTTTGGGTTACTCTTGTTCGAGTGCATTCATTCATGCAAATAAAAATTGGGATCAGAAAAAATAGAAACGGATGTGGAATAAACCATACTGTTTAGGCATCTTTTATTTTATCAATCGCCTCTCCAAATCCCCTCAATCGATTCACTGTCAAGTGTTTAGTTAAGACAGAAGCCATTTCAAATACGCCAGGTCCCTTCAATGAGCCAGCCAGAGCTAGTCGAATCAAAGGAAATACAGCGCCAGGTCCTAGTGTCTCTTTTTCCATCCAAGCTTTTACGCTAGCTTCGATTTCTTCGGGTAAAAAACGTTCGACTCCTTCCATTACATCTGCCAATTGATCCAATAAGTCTTGTTTTTCTGGCTTCCATCTCTTTCGGATTGCCTTTGGGTCATAGGTCTTTACATCTTCAAAAAAGAAGTAACCTTGATCCAATATATCATTGGCAAAAACTGCTCTTGGTTGCATCAATTTGACGACTTCGTGCAAATAAAATTCACTTGCCTCATACCCTTTTGCGTCTAGCGTTGGTCTGATTTTTTGCGCAAGCTCCTCCGCGGGCATTGCCAAAAGATATTGTTGATTATACCACTTGGCTTTTTCATAGTCAAAAATTGCTCCCGATTTTCCGACCCGATAAATATCAAAAATCTGACTAAATTCTTCTAAAGAAAAAATCTCCTTCTCTCCTTCTGGATGCCAACCCAACATTGCCAAAAAGTTAATCACGGCAGCGGGCTCAAAACCAAATTCTTTAAAACCTAAAAAGGAATCGGCTTCATTTTCGGCTTTCCAAGCTATTGGGAAAACGGGCATATTAAACTTTGCCCCATCTCGTTTACTTAATTTTCCTTTGCCATTGGGTTTTAAGATTAATGGTAAATGGGCAAACTCAGGCATGGAATCTTCCCAACCGAATGCACGATATAGTAAGACATGATGGGCGGTGCTACTCAACCATTCTTCTCCCCGAATGACATGGCTTATCTTCATGGTGTAATCATCCACGACATTTGCCAAGTGATAAGTCGGCATCCCATCTCCTTTCAATAGCACTTTGTCATCTAAGAGATCTGTAGAAAATTGCACATCTTCTCGTACAATATCTCGAAAGGTGACGACTTGCCCTGGTGCTAATTTTAACCGAATGACATATGGTTTTCCACTATCCAACCAAGCAGTCACCTCCTCTGTCGTTAGGGTCAAGCTATTTTTCATCGTCATACGGCTAGCAGGGCCATAATTGACGGCAGCTGCCTTTTCTGCTTGCAATTTTTCCCGCAAGGCGGTCAACTCCTCTGGCGTATCGAAAGCATAGTACGCTTTACCTGCGTCAATTAATTTTTGGGCGTGTTCGATGTATAGCGCTTTGCGATCCGATTGTCGATAGGGTCCGACAGCACCTCCTTTTGCAGGACTTTCGTCAAAGTTTAACCCCAACCATTCTAACGATTCTGTAATGTATGCCTCTGCTCCAGCCACGTACCGTTTTTGGTCTGTGTCTTCAATCCGAAGGATAAAAGTACCTCGATGTTTTTTGGCAAAAAGGTAATTGTATAAGGCGGTTCGCACACCTCCAATATGTAAGGGTCCAGTGGGACTAGGCGCAAAACGCACCCGTATAGGCTTTATCATAGCTATTTATTTGGCTTGCGCAAAAGTAAGTATAATTTTTCTAATGCAATTGCTTCTTGCGGTCGTGGTTTAGGCACACCTAGGTTTTATATACTACTTTCAAAAGTTATAAACGTTGGAAAGTTTGACACTAGATAACCGCTAGCCGAATCAAATTAAGCTCTATGCGGATTTAGCTTCCATCACTTTCGTGCCCAGAAACTACATAATAGCGAGGGTCGTCAATTGCATCGACAATCACTTCGTCAAATATAGGAGAACCTTTCCTAAGCAATTGCTTACAATCTTTACTTAAGTGTTTTAAGTGTATAATTTTGCCAGCATTACGATATTTGTTGACAAGATTAAACAACGCTTCTAGTGCCGAGTGATCCGAAATTCTTGATTCTATGAAATCTATTTCTACTTCGCTAGGATCATTCTTAACATCAAACTTACTGTTGAATGCCTGGATGTTTCCAAAAAATAACGGTCCATAAATTTCATATTTTTTAACGCCATTGGATTCAGATTTTCGGGCTCGAATGCGTTTTGCATTTTCCCAAGAGAAAACCAAAGCACTAATAATGACCCCAGCAATAACGGCTACCGCCAAATCAAAAAAGACTGTCAAGGTAGAAACTAAGATTAATACAAAAGCATCCATCACTGGGATTTTATGTAGGATACGGAAGCTTGACCAGGCAAAAGTTCCTATCACGACCATAAACATCACCCCGACCAAAGCAGCGATGGGTACTTGCTCGATCAACCCAGAAGCAAACAAAATAAAAATAAGCAAAGTGACTGCCGCAACAATCCCTGAAAGCCGCCCTCGTCCGCCACTTTTGATATTAATTAAAGATTGTCCAATCATCGCACAACCACCCATTCCACCAAAAAGCCCTGTGATGATATTGGCACCACCCTGTGCCACACATTCTTTATTGGAGCGACCCCGAGTCTCTGTAATTTCATCAATTAAGTTCAGGGTCATTAAAGACTCAATTAGCCCTATGGCTGCCAATATAAATGCATAAGGTCCAATAAATCGTAGCGTTTTCCAAGTAAAAGGAACTTTCGTAAAAATTTCTTTTTGGAATTTGGGGAGGTCTCCTTTTAAGCCTTCTCCACCTCCATCTTGAATAAAAGAACCAACGGTTGCCATATCTAATTTGCCCAAAATAGCAATTAAAGACACCACTAATATAGCTACTAAGGCTTCTGGAATCTTTTCAGAAATTTTGGGCAATCCCCACATCAGAAGCATGGTCAATAAAACCATTCCAATCATCAGATAGAGTTGATTGGGCGGTAAAAATTTCTTTGCCTTTCCCTTTTTTTCAATAGAGTAAATACCATCCGATTGGATGTTAAATTTAACCTCATGATGTTTCGTGTCAAAAACCTGGCCGTCGCTAATTTCAAAAATAGTTTCATTGTTGAGCTTGCTAACAAGTTGATTGTCTTTCAAAGTGTAAAGGGCTAATCCAGACTCCAGATCAAAAACTTCATTGTTTTTGATTTCATATTTTTTGGCGATCGATTCCGTTTTGAACTTAGCGTTGCCATAGGTGTCTTTAAGTGTTTCTTTGAACATCCCAAATTGCGAAAGGAAAATCACTATCGCTAATCCATTCACAAAGCCCATCATTACAGGGTGAGGAATAAGCCTGACAAATTTACCCAAACGTAAAAAACCAGCCGCCATCTGGATGAATCCCATGAGAATAACCGTCGCAAAAAGATAATAGAATCCTAATTGTTCCTCTGGTGCGCCCATTGCATTACCTTTAGCTACTAAAGCAACCATCACGACCGCCAATGCTCCGGTGGCACCAGAAATCATACCGGGGCGACCACCAAAAATAGAAGTAATCAAACCGATCATAAAGGCGGCATATAGCCCCACTAAAGGATCTACTCCTGCTACAAAAGCAAAAGCTACTGCTTCAGGCACTAAGGCTAAGGCTACCGTTAGGCCAGATAAAACGTCATTTTTAACGTTTGACATTCTTTTTCTTACAAATTCCATCGTTTGATTTTATTACTTCTTAAACTACTTACTGGTTTGAAGCAAGTCGCAAAAGTACGGTATTTATAGTACTTTGCAGCATTTAGTTTTGACTCAAAAAGTCCATGGAGGTATTTAAATGAAACCCATGGAAGGGTAGTATATAGCAAGAAAATAATTTTATAGTCTTTTTTTGAGCTTAGTTTCGGGATTTTGATACTAAAACTAATTCCAACGCTTAGAAGTGGGCATCGTGACCAATATCAATATCTTGACTAATAATGAAGGAGATTTTAAGTGGTTAGGTAACGAAGGTGAGTACTATACCTTGCTCTTGGATTAATGATGGGAGTTGGACTTTAACTACGGATTTCGCCGCTTATCACTTACTTTTAGAATATGGAAATCCACAAAATAATTTGTTAAATTTTGGTATTTATCCAAGTTTTACTGTACAGATAGTACGAGCAATGAATCTGGAAGTCATGGTTTTGTTACCTACGAAATACAGCCAGTTTCAGGTTTAGATGAATCCTTTTATATTGGGAGATCCTTTAATAATTCAAATTCGGGGCCAGCCATTTTTCCGCCTCTGCCAAGTCCATTCCTTTCCTATTAGCATAATCCATCACTTGATCTTTGTTGAGTTTTCCTACACCAAAATACTTCGATTCAGGATGCGAAAAATACCATCCACTAACAGAAGAAGCGGGATACATGGCAAAACTACTGGTCAATTCAATCCCAGTATTTTCCGTTACCTTTAACAAGTCAAATAACTTTGCTTTTTCGGTATGTTCTGGACAGGCAGGATAGCCAGGAGCAGGCCGAATACCTTGATAGGTTTCTTTCACTAATGCTTCCGTGTTTAGGGACTCATTGGGTGCGTATCCCCAAAATTCTTTTCTCATCCGTTCGTGCATTAGTTCGGCAAAAGCTTCTGCAAATCTATCCGCTAACGCTTTTAATAAGATGGCTGAATAATCATCATGCGCCTCTTCAAAACGTTTGATATGGGGTTCAATGCCGATGCCAGTCGTAACGGCAAAAGCCCCTATGTAATCTTGTCGATTACTGTCTTTAGGGGCAATATAATCCGCCAAGCTGCGATTCGCACTTCTACTTTTTTTAAGTTGTTGGCGAAGCTGTTGTAATAAATATTCGTCTCCTTCATGGTTCACCACAATCACATCATCGTCAATGGTGTTAGCAGGAAAGATTCCGATAACAGCTTTTGCCTGTAACCATTTTTCTGAAATGAGTTGTGCCAACATCTCTTGAGCATCTTCAAATAATTTAGTGGCGACTTCTCCCACTACTTTATCTTTTAGGATTGCGGGATACTTTCCAGCCAATTGCCAAGTGCTAAAAAAAGGTGTCCAATCAATGTAGGGTTGTATCTCTACCAAATCATAATCGTCAAATACTTTGACACCTACAAAATTAGGGGTAGGCGGTGTGTAACTGTCCCAATCTATTTTTAATTTATTCTTTCGTGCCTCCTCATAGGATACGTAAGCTCTGGTGCTTTGACGGCGAGATCGAACGGACCTCATACGTGCATATTCCTCATCAATATTTTGTACAAAAAGCGCTTTTTCATTTTTACTAAGCAAGGCACTTGCAATTGTTACACTGACTGAAGCATCTAAAGCATGGACGATAGGTCCACTATATTCGGGTGCAATTTTTACCGCAGTATGAATCTTTGAAGTTGTTGCGCCACCTACCATTAACGGGATGTTCATTTTCAATCGTTCCATCTCTTTGGCGATATGCACCATCTCGTCAAGGGAGGGCGTAATCAGTCCACTAAGCCCGATGATATCCACTCCTTCTTCTTTGGCTACCGATAATATTTTGTCGGAAGGCACCATTACACCTATATCAATTATTTCGTAATTATTACAACCCAAAACAACCCCTACTATATTTTTACCAATATCATGCACATCTCCCTTTACCGTTGCCATTAATATTTTTCCTCGGGCAGTGGATCCAGAAGATTTTTTTTCTAACTCAATATATGGAGTCAACCAAGCTACAGCCTGTTTCATCACCCGTGCACTTTTGACTACTTGTGGTAAAAACATTTTACCTTCTCCAAAAAGCTTTCCGACGACTCCCATTCCGTCCATCAGAGGCCCTTCAATCACCTCAATCGGTCTATCATACTTCGCAAATGCCTCCTTTGTGTCCTCAATGATGAACTCGGTTATTCCTCTTACTAAAGCGTGTGATAATCTATCTTCAACGGTCGTTTCTCTCCAAGATAAATCCTTAACACTTTCTTTCTTAGAACCCACAAATCCCTCTGCAAAATCCACCAAAGCTTCTGTCGCATCTGGTTTTCTGTCAAATAATACATCTTCAATCTTTTCCAATAAATCCTTTGGAATATCCGCATACACTTCGAGCATTCCCGCATTCACTATCGCCATATCCATACCCGCTTGAATGGCATGATATAAAAAAGCAGTATGCATCGCTTCTCTTATGGGGTTGTTTCCTCGAAACGAAAAACTAACATTACTCAGCCCTCCACTTATTTTTGTCAGTGGCATTCTTTTTTTAATAATACGCGTTGCTTCTATGAAATTAATGGCATATCTATTATGGCCTTCAATACCTGTTGCAACCGCAAAAATATTCGGATCAAAAATAATATCCTGAGGTCTTACCCCCACTTTTTCCGTAAGGAGATCATAGGCACGTTGACAGATTTCTACTTTTCTTTCGATGGTTTCGGCTTGCCCTTCTTCATCAAATGCCATTACAATCATCGCCGCTCCATATCTTTTGACTGTTTTAGCTTTCGCCAAAAAATCAGCTTCACCTTCTTTTAAAGAAATAGAATTAACAATTCCTTTTCCCTGCATACACTTTAGACCTGCTTCAATAACCGAGAATTTGGAGGAGTCCAACATGATCGGCACCTTGCAAATATCTGGTTCAGATGCGACTAGATTCATAAAAGTAGTCATCTCTTTCTCAGAATCCAACATGGCTTCATCCATATTGATATCAATAATCTGAGCACCATTTTCGACTTGCTGCAACGCGACAGATAAAGCTTCTTCGTATTTTTTTTCCTTGATTAATCTGGCAAATCTTCGAGAACCCGTCACATTCGTTCGCTCTCCGATATTCACAAAATTACTTTCTGTGGTCATTATCAATGGCTCCAATCCGCTCAACATCGTATTCGTCTTAGCTTCAACAGGAATCCTAGGTGCCATCCCTTTGCAAGCGGCTACCATCAACTCGATATGATCCGGTGTTGTTCCGCAACAACCCCCTACTATATTTACAAATCGATTGTCCACAAAATCCCGAATGTGATCTTTCATCTCTTCTGGAGTTTGATCGTATTCGCCAAATTCATTCGGTAATCCCGCATTCGGATAAGCACTCACATAGCCCGCATGCAACTTTGATAATGTCTCAATATGTGGACGCATCTCTTTTGCGCCCAAGGCACAATTCAATCCAATACTAAAGACATCCATGTGACTGATCGATATCCAAAAAGCTTCTACCGTTTGCCCTGAAAGCGTCCGTCCACTAGCATCAGTAATCGTACCCGAGACCATAATGGGCCAACGCATCCCTTTCTCCTCAAACATTAAGTCAATAGCAAATAAAGCAGCCTTTGCATTCAAGGTGTCAAAAATAGTTTCAACCAAAAGCAAATCCACTCCACCCTCTACTAAAGCTCGTGCCTGTACGAGATAAGCTTGTACCAATTCATCAAAAGTCACTCCACGTGCACCTGGGTCGTTGACATCGGGTGATATGGAGGCCGTTTTATTCATCGGACCCATCGCTCCAGCTACAAATCTTGGTTTGTCTGGATTTAGTTTTGTGTAAGCAACAGCGGCTTTCTTCGCGATTTTGGCGGAAGCAAAATTTAATTCATGAGCGAGTGATTCCAACCCATAGTCCGCTTGGGCAATTTCTGTAGAGCTAAAGGTATTGGTTTCGATGATATCCGACCCAGCCTCTAAATAATCCCTATGAATGGCTTCAATAATATCTGGACGAACTATTGACAATAAGTCATTATTTCCGACCAAATCCTTAGGGTGCTTGGCAAAGCGTTCTCCACGAAAGTCGCTGTCGGTTAGTTTATATCGCTGAATCATCGTGCCCATAGCCCCGTCTAGGACTAAGATTTTCTTTTCTGCTTGCGCTAAAAGTTGCACATAGGATGGGGATTTCTTCATAAAAATTTTCTTTCTAGCTGTTTGATGAAAAGACAAAGATACGGAATACTATTTGGTAGTATGAAATTTTATGTATCATGACTAGGCTGCTTTCCGAAGCTTTTATTGCGTTTAGGGGAGGCTAGGTACCCTTATGACCCATAATATTTAAGAAACGCGTACCTTGTATTCGGAAAGTCGAATTATATAGATTTACTACACTTTTGAAGTAGATGCACCTATGGTCATGGTCAAACTTTTTACCTCTAACCCTAACAAAAACCCATTAATTTAGTTGTAATGCTACTGATGGGTATTTCCCTGTTTGCAAGAATTAGAAAAATATGACAACTGACATATTAGAAATAAATGATTTTGTCGTTTTGATTGAACAATCAAATTGTGCTGAAACTAGCTTTGAAAGGTGCGACCTAGACGAGCAAGTAATAGGTATCTCTTTTTATGGATCAGGTGATGTAGAATTAAGCATTAGTTTTGGAAAAAAGACAAAAACGGTGACCAACTCTTCAGGAATGGCAACTTCGTTTTATGGTAATAAGCATGTAGCATTTATGCACAAAATTTCTCCCGAGAAGCCATTACAAAGTGTAAGTATTTTTTCGACATTGAATAATATTAACAAACTGCCTAAACAAGAAAAAGATGTTTATATAAAGCATTTAAACTCATTGCTACATCCAAGTGATGATTATGTGTTAGGTCCTTATTTTAATATGACACCTGAAATGCAAATTGCAGTTTCAAAAATTTTTAAAACTGAATACAAGGGAGCTTTAAGAAAAATGTTTTTGCAAAGCCAAATAATAGAACTTCTTGCACATTTTTTTGCCCACATTTCCGAAAAGAAAGTAGAAACCATCAAAGGATCCGAAAAAGAAAAACTGTATTACGCAAAAACTATTCTTTCTGAAAATATGGCTACCCCACCATCTTTTAATGAACTATCTAAAATGATAGGGTTAAACAGCAATAAACTAAAAAAGAATTTTAAAGAATTATTTGGCGTTCCGGTTTTTAAATATCTTCAAAATGAAAGATTGAATAAGGCACACGAGTTATTGCGCAGCAGTGAAATGAATATCCAGGAAGTGAGTTGGTTCGTGGGGTATGAAAGCGTCAGTTCTTTTTCAAATGCCTTTCTTAGAAAATTTGGGTATCGACCAAGTAAAGTTAGGGATATAACTTTTCAAACAAAATAAAATTCTTTTCAAACAAGCCAACCTATTTAATTTGCTGCACCTTTGCCACTATTGATAATCTTAAAATAAAAGAATTATGAAAGTAGTGAGAACAATAGCATCAGGAGCTATGATTTGGGTGTTCATTTTTTGCACATTTACAATAATGAGTTTTATCCCCGTTGTTCAAAAATCCGAAGTGCAACAAAATCTCATATTGTATGTAGTCCTAATTCCAATTGTAATTTTTTGGGCAAAATTTTATTACAAAAAAGGAGACAAGACCAATGGCCTACTGTTAGGTGGAATAATGGCATTAGTCGGATTAGTGCTTGATTTTTTTATTACCGTTCCGGTTGTAATTGTCCCGCAGGGTGGAAATTATATGAGTTTTTATGCTAACCCATTGTTATGGATAACAACAATTGAATTTATTTTGATAACCTATTTTTATTGGAAAATGAAAGTAAAATAATTCGGTTATAATGAGAAGGAAACAATCAAGACGAATATTTATTATGAATTGTTCTAAA
>CAYRVZ010000001.1:11499-28028 GCA_964427815.1 uncultured Saprospiraceae bacterium
AAACCAAAGCAATTGATTCATATTTTCTTATCTTTGCCAAAACAAGTATCGTGTCCTACTCTCTATATGCAGAAGTCATCCTCCCTTTGCCCTTGCCTAGGATTTTTTCCTATGCAGTGCCGGAGGAATTTGTGTCTAAATTGCAGTTTGGAGTGCGTGTTGAAGTCCCTTTCGGAAAGAATAAACGGTATTCGGCTTTGGTGGTCAGTCTGAGTAATGAGGCTCCAGAAGGATACAAAGTGAAACCGATTTACAATGTATTAGACGACGATCCCATTATTCATACCACCCAATTTAAATTTTGGAAATGGATTTCGCAGTATTATTTTTCAACGGTGGGGGAAGTCATGAATGCGGCCTTACCTGCCTACTTAAAATTAAGTGGTGAGACAAATATTCTACTAAGTCCATTATTTGAAGATAGCATTGAACAGCTTTCCGAAAAAGAATTCTTAATCGCAAGCGCCCTAAAAAATAGGGAATCCTTCTCCATTGATGAAGCTAGAAAAATACTCGATCAAAAGACTGTATTGCCACTCATCAATAAGATGCTAGACCAAAAAATAATCTATCTTCATGAGCAGCTAAAGCAAAAGTATAAGCCAAAAAAAGTATTATGTGTCCGTTTTGCGCAAGCGTACAAAGATGATTCATCAAAACTTAAAGAGGCATTTGATTTAACAAAATCAGCTCCCAAACAATCCGAAACCCTCCTCGCCTATATCCAACTGTCGCAAACACAAACAGATATTCGCAAACAAGAACTTTATAAACTTGCTAACTCCTCTGCCGCTTCTTTAAACGGGCTTGTCAAAAAGGGTATTCTAGAAATTTACGATAAAAACATCAGTAGGATTGCCAATTATGAGCAGCAATTAACGGAGGCGCATAACCTGACCAGTCAGCAGAAAAGAGCGCTGGATGAAATAACCAGTATCTTCAAGAAAAAAGACACATTGTTACTACATGGTGTGACGGGCTCTGGTAAGACCCGAGTCTATGTAGAAAAAATTTGGGAAGCTATTAGTAACGGTGGGCAAGTACTTTATCTTTTACCTGAAATTGCTTTGACGAGTCAGATTATAGGACGATTACAAAAAATATTTGGAGATGACATTGTGGTTTATCATTCGAGACTGAATAATAATGAGCGGGTTGAAATCTGGCAACAAGTACTCAAAGGAAAACCAATAGTCCTATCGGCTCGGTCAGGGGTCTTTTTGCCGTTTCAAAACTTACAATTATTAATTGTAGATGAAGAACACGACCAAAGTTTTAAACAATACAATCCCGCTCCCCGATATCATGGACGGGACGCTGGGTTGATATTGGCAAGTTTGTTTAAAGCTAAAACTATCCTCGGGACTGCCACGCCTTCCTTGGAATCTTTTCTTAATACTAGAAATAAAAAATATGGGTATGTTTCTATGCCCGAACGATTTGGTAATATATTGATGCCTAAAATAAGCCTAATCGATCTTAAAAAAGAATCCAAAGAAAGAAAACTACAATCACATTTTTCTACGCCCTTAATTGATGCGATTAAAAAGACCTTAGAGCAAAAGCAGCAAGTCATTTTGTTTCAAAATCGGCGAGGCTATGCTCCCACCTTAAATTGTGATGCCTGTGGGTGGTATAGCGAATGTAAGCATTGTGACGTAGCCCTTACTTATCATAAGTACACGGATAATTTACGTTGTCACTTTTGCGGATACCATAATAAGATGCCCAGTGCTTGCCCGACCTGTGGTACACAGCCACTAACTTTAGCAGGTTTTGGTACTCAGAAAATCCAAGAGGAATTAAAAATATATTTTCCCGAGGCTAAGATAGGGCGGATGGATTATGATACGACTGGAGGGAAATCTGGATTTGAAAAAATAATTAATGCTTTTGATGCTAGAGAGATTGAAATTTTAGTAGGTACTCAGATGGTCACCAAGGGCTTGGATTTTGACAATGTGGGCCTGGTCGGTGTGATGAGTTCGGATCAACTCTTATTTTTTCCAGACTTTCGTGCTTCTGAACGTGGTTTTCAACAGATGACCCAAGTGAGCGGGAGGGCTGGGCGGAAGAAAAAACAGGGGACCGTTCTTATTCAAGGTTTTCAATGTGGGCATCCTGTTCTGCAAGACGTAGTCAATGGCAATTATAAAAATTTTGTTAAGCGAGAATTAGCAGAACGTAAAGCGTTTGATTATCCGCCCTATTCTAGGCTAATTCTTTTGACACTAAAACACCCAAAATATCAAACCGTTGAAGCCGCTGCTAAACTCATCGCTCACTTTCTAAATCAATCGATCAAAGGGAAAATTATAGGTCCTGCTTGGCATCCAGTGCCCCGTGTACGGAATAAATACCAGATGAATATTCTCATTAAACTTTCTAAGGAAAAAGGTATTTTACCTCATAGCCAAACGATACTTACCCAAGCTATCATTACCCTAAAATCCCAAAAAGGACTCTCTGGTGTGCGAGTCAATGTCGATGTGGATCCTATGTGATCAATGTCGAACAGCTTTTTTCTGCCTTTTATTTAGTAAAAAAAAGCAATCGATGGAACTTTCTTATGGGGGATTTTGTATTTCATACGTATTTAGGGTAGAAGCTATATGTCATTAGACTTCTTCTGTTTTTAAAACCAAAAAGATGAACCAAGTTCAATTATTCGAGCAACTTTTTCTACCGCTTCAAAACCAAGCGTTAGGATTTGCTATGCACCTTACTAGAAGTAAGGCTGCTGCTGAAGACTTGTTTCAGGATACGGCCTTAAAGGCTTTTGACAAAATAGAACAGTTTGACCCTGCAAGTAACCCCAAAGCTTGGTTCTTTACTATCATGCGTAACCTCTTCATTAATGAGTATCGCAAGAAAGCAAAGTTCTCTATTACAGAATTTGATGATTTCAAGCTAGGCAATACCCTTTTTACGGAGGAGATAGATCGGCATGCTATCGAAAAGAATGGCTTTGAAGAGGTCGTCTCTGATGAGGTGAGATTGGCATTATTAGCCTTAGAGGAAAGCCAATTGACCGTATTCTTATTGTATGCGATTCATGGATTCGCTTATAAGGAGATTGCAGAAATTACGGGGATTCCACTTGGAACCATCAAGTCAAGTATCAACCGAATCAAAGGGAAACTCAAATCTTCGCTGCAAGAAATAGCAGCTAGAGAATATGGGATTACCGAAAAAGTTTAATTTTTTTTACAAAGCTTGTCGAAGTAGTTCTTTCGACAAGCTTTTTTTATTCATAAAATTAAAAAGGCATGAAAGCTAGTGAGTCAAGAAACTGTAATACTGAGCGCATAATTCAAGATTGGCAAGACGATCAAACCGAACAACTTCTCGAAGTTCCATTACTTGAACAAGACGACTTAGAAGTGTTTCATGTCGTTCAAAAAGCTTTTCCAACGCCCAATGTTCCAGCGGCTCTTACTGCCTCCATTCTCCAAAAAATCAGACATAAAGTATAAATCTATAAATGCGGTGTTGGCGTCGTACTTCTTACATGCCTCGTAGTTGTGTTATCAATTTTCCCAAATACTAGATTTAAGCCGACTCTAAAATGCAAGTCGTTAGCGGTCTTGGGAAAAATAAAACCCAAGGCATTGTCTGAAATCAAGTACAATTGTACAGGCCCAAGTTTTAATGTCGTATTTAATCCCAGATGATCTATTTCTTTGTTTTTATAGGAAATCACGCCTCCAAATGCTAGCCATTTTTTCACATAAGTACGTCCACTCAAAGCAAATGACAAACTATTCTTATCCAAATACTTTGTTACATCCAGTATCCCATTAAGCGTAGTCGCCTTCCCATGCCGATAGGTGGCTCCTATTAAATATTTTCTGGCAAGCGGTGTTGCAAAAGTCCCAGACTTACTTTTGAAATTAAAAACAGCTTGTACGGAGTCTAAGATTCCATCTAAAGAGGAAGAATCTATCGACGAGAAACCATCAACGGCAACTCCTTCATACAGAAAAGTTCCCTTGCTAGAAAGCGTAACAGCATTTTTAGTCCAAGTGATTTTCCCTAAGTCAACCGCCGCTGCAGAAATAGAAAAATTATCTGTTACATCAAATACAATTCCTAGGTCATAGCCAATTCCTTTGTTTCCTTTTACCAGGCCTGGAGAAAGTTGGTTAAACTGGGTTTGTAGCACTCCAAATGAATCTATACGAACCAAGCTACTAGATTGCACCTCATAGTCTGTTGTTGCAGTTAATTGGTAATATTCAGGATCGGTATGAAGACTAATGTCATTTTTTACGGAAGTGGCGCTTGCTATTCCATTCAAATATTTTAGGGTTGCCCCGATTCTTATTTTACCGATTTTTTGCGAAAATCCTAGCCCAACTTCGGTATAAGATTGCACACCAATGGAAGGACCCAGTTTTATTGTTTTGTCCACAAAAGGACCGTTTCCATACGCGACTAATTCCGCGAGTCCTTTGGGAAATTCTAGCCCAAATGTTGTGCGAACGCCTAA
Organism: uncultured Saprospiraceae bacterium; assembly: GCA_964427815.1. Lineage (GTDB taxonomy): Bacteria > Bacteroidota > Bacteroidia > Chitinophagales > Saprospiraceae > HyVt-613. The sequence continues at coordinate 15,992 of CAYRVZ010000001.1, forward strand.
ATTTAAATGAACAAAAGAATTTTTCCATTGATGAGAAATTCCGAATAGTTCAAGCTTGTTTACATTGGCTAGATAATTTTGATCGGATAGTTTTGAGATAGCTTGTGCAACATTCAGGGTGTAGCTTCCGCCCCCATTATCGAGAAAAATGCTATTAATATTTGGTGCATTTGAAACAAAACTATTACTGATGGAAGGTAAAGAGATTGTCCATTTATAACCAGTTGTAAAAGCGGGATTAAAACGAACACTGTTTGGTATGTCCTGCATGCCAGACAAACTAACTTCTTGTTGGGCTTTCGTTATAAAGGAGGGTAATAGTAGGAGAAATATTAGCAAAAACTTATGCATCGGGTGTTTTTTATTTGACAAAAGGAGGGGATTATTTAAGCTTTAGTTTTAATCCAGCTTTAATATTAACAACTTGATTCGCGTAGAAGGTAACAATTTGTTGCCCATCTTGACTGGTAACAAAATTTCCTTTTACTCGAATCTTTTTTGTGTTTTTTATTTTATCCCATCTTTGTGGATTCAAGGAGAATTCATTTTCACTATGCTTTGCCGTGGTCAAAGGATAATCCGCTGCCTCTAAAATAACTGCAAAGTCAGCGTTGTGCAAAGAGTCTAAGACGGTGCCTGTGCCATCTAAAAAATACATTTGAATGGCAACCTCTAAAGGGACTTCATTATCTGTCGCAATTTTTAATACGGCCTCCTCTGCATCTGTGACACCAAAATCGAAATCATAATCTTTTTCGAATGTGAAGTGGTTTACTTTGCCTACTAAGGGTAGTTCTACACGAGCGGATAACGAAAAGTAACTTGAATCCGTAGAAAACCCAAACAGGTCTGGATCATTGTCTGGATTCACGATTACATCAATGTCGTACTCTACACGAGCGGGATTTGTATTTAGAATCTGATGTATGTTAGAATTGTATTTGTCAAAAGTAAACTGTGTTTTCTTTACCTCACCAATCTCTAATGTCGAAGGGTAAATAAAATTAATTCCATCAGATAATTCTTGGCTATTCATGTGTACAACACTACCATCAATATCGACGACTCTAAAGTAATTAAGCTTCGTTCGAGTCGGTAAGCCAAAGCTATTTAGAACTGTAAATTCAACTATGGGTTGGTCAAAATAAATCTCTCCATTCACTAAATTATTCTCAAAGAAGTTTATTTCAATCGTTCGTTCCTCAAAATTATAATCAACACGGTTCCAGTGTCCCTCCACATATCCAAAAACAATTCCTTTTAAACTAAAAAACTTTTTATCCGCTCCCAAAGGCAAACTCACATTATTACCATTGTTATCCTTAGCGGAATATTTTAACGTAAGAGAACCGCTAGCCAAATCTAAATCATATCCTTGTAGATCAAAGGAATCTTTATGCACTTGATTGGGGCTAGTAAAAGTAAAGTGTTTTTCCAGAGGTTGACTGTTTATTGTTAATTGAGGAACAGAAAATACACAGACTACATCGCCTGGTGTGACATCATTAGTAAAAGTAAAATGAAGCTTCCCTGATTTTATTTGCGCTTCACTTATTTGTACGTTTGTTAAAAAAGAAAAGGGAATCTCCACCAATGTATCTACTAAGGGAATGTCAAACTCTGGTACTTCTCCAAGTAAGTCGCTTGGTGTGCTTTTGACGACCTCTCCTTCATAGGAAAAACTTATTTTATTGTCAGGAAAAACGGTGACCGCAGTGCTATCTTGGGTGTTTTCAAGTACATCCACGATAGACATTTCTGCATGAAATAAAGGCATGGCAATTTCAACTTGTGTTTTTTCAAAATCAACATCTTTGGGAGGTTGGCAAGCGTACGCTAAAAAAAACAGGGCAATGATAAGGACAAGAAGTTGTTTTTGCATGATGGTTTGGGTTAAGAGGCTAGCTCTACGTAAAGTAGAATAATGTTTGGCTGGAAATCGACTAGGGCTGTTTAATGTTACAAATGTATGGAAAACAAGGCACAAAGCCAAATATTAATATTTTTTACTAATTATGTAGGTATGTAAATAATACTTAGGCAGCAAAATTCGATGAATTAGGATTTTAACAATATCAAGGGCATGGTTTTCGTTTAATCGTGACTATTAATGGGAAAATCGCGACATGTTTTGGTTAGGAAATTCTAGCCAAACGACCTATTCCATGGTCCTAACGGACTTAAATATGTCAAAAATGCATATTTTTAGAAAAACTAAAGTAAAATCGGCTAAAAAAGCCTACTTTTGCTTGCTATTTTCATGTTGAAATAGTTGGAAAAATTCGATAATGACAAACCGTATTGCAGTTCAATTTCTTTTTACCGTGTTGGCGATGTCCCTGTCAACGCTTATTTTTGCGCAAGTACCCATACCTATAAATGGGAAAATTATCTCCAATCAAGCGACTCCAGAGGCCTGCAGTGATCAGTTTGCAGGGAATGTCGCCTTCTCTAATTTTGTAGGGGCAAGTAATGATATATGGGGAGGAGCGGATCCAGACACTATCTATTTGTGTTCTGGAGATAAGTTTGATTTGGATATTTCGGGACAAGATTTAACGGGTGATCCAGACATGAGCACACCGGCAGGAACTGGTTTTGGGTTATATCAGTGTGCCCCAACAGTCTCTGGGCCTAATTTAACGGCTGTCAATGCGGATTGTCATTATACAATGGGCGGGACTTTTGTCATTACGACAGGTGGTTCTGTTACAGGTAGCCAAACGTTCGAGAATACGGGTCAATTACAAACTCAGTTTGGTGCTGGTAGTCCGTTGTGTATCTGGTTTGCACCCATCACCTATGATGCCTTAGTTGGGACCAATCCGACCTATGAAAATTCAGGTCCCTGTGTCAATGCTAATATAAATGAAAATTTTTCAGTTGTTTACTTAAATCCAATTCAGGCATCGAATATTAAAAACTCAATTTCAGGGTTTGACTGTTTAGGTTCATTTACAGTATTGGGAGGGTTGCCAGAATACAATGGAGCACCTGGCTATACCATCGATGTCAGTCTAGCTTCAGATCCTAGCGTAAAAGCAGACATCTTAACAACTAATATTGTAGATGGGAAAGAAGTACGTTTTCAAGTAGGTCAAGCTGGGATCTATAACATCAATATTTCTGATGGAAAGAGTTGTTCATTCTCTCAAACGGTGGACATGTCAAGTTGCACAACAGTGAGAATTGACTTAGCAGATGTGTCAGGCACTCCAGGTTCTAATGTCTGTGTACCAGCTACAGTTGGCAACTTTAATAATGTCACCGCAATGGAATATGATATTCATTGGGATCCAGCTGTGGTTACTTTCGATCAAATCACTTCTTCGGCCCTAGCTGGAATTAATGCCAATAGCACCACCGCAGGGGTTTTAAGTTTCGTCTGGTTATCCCCTACGTTTCCTACTGGTGTCACCATTGCAGATGGACAAGAGGCTTTTCAAGTTTGCTTTGATATTATTGGGGCTTTGGGTACCGTCTCTCCAGTATCTATCGAGCCTAATAATAATGGTATTACCATCACAGATGGATCGGGTGTACAGAGGGGGCTAGATCATGCTTCTAAAAAAGGATCTGTTTCTGTGCAAGTCGCAGGTGCTCTCGATGTGGTACTATCTTCTACTCCACCCACCTGTGCGGGACAATCAAATGGAAGTATTGATGTAATGGTCACAGCTGGAAGTGATTTTCCTGTGGAGCTAAACTATGCGCATGGCTCTGGTACTCCAATGGGTACTATAACGATACCTAATACCACATCCGTCAACATTCCGAATCTTCCTACTGGTATTTATACGATGACTTTTACAGATAATAATGGAGTCGTTTTAGTAAGGACAATAGAGGTTGAACCAGGATTTCAGTTGGGGGTTAATCTACCTGTTGTGAATACATTGTGTTATGGTGATTTAATGAATATCTGTCCAGATGTATTTGATGCAAATCTAAACCCAGTAAACGACTTCACGGGATACAGCTTCCTTTGGGATGGTGGCAATACAGATATGTGCCAAAATGCAATTCCATCTGGTTTCTTTGCTGTGACTGTAACGGATCCAAACGGATGTAGTGCTTCTGCTTCGGGCACCTTAATACAGCCAGCCGAAATACAAATTAATGCGACGATGGTCAATCCTTCTTGTTCTGGGGTTGATAATGGAACCGCGGACATTCAACCGACTGGTGGTGATATCACGACTACAGGTAATTATTCTATCACCTGGCAAAATCCACCTGCATCCACTTCTGCGTCCCTCACGATATCTGACTTATCTCCAGGTATCTATAATGTCACAGTAACAGATAATAACAATTGTCAAGTCACCGATAGTTACACGCTTACTTACCAAAAAGAATTAGCCGCTTCCGTCTCTAAACAAGATGTGACCTGTAATGGTCAAGATGACGGCTCCATTGTAGCGACTGGCACGACTACGGGTGGAATGGCTTCCTTGCCCTATTCTTATACTTGGAACCCAGCTGGTCCTGCGGGAAACAATCCAATAAACCTAGCACCTGGACTTTATGAGGTGACAATTACAGATGCAGATGGCTGTTTGGATTCGGCGAGTGTAACGATTGCAGAACCTGAGGCAATAACAATTACACTTGACAATCTCACACACGAATCCTGTACAACTGGTAATGACGGACAAATAACTATTTCTGCATCTGGTGGGGCTAGTGGATTTGGATATGTGTGGAGTACTACACCTGCACAAATGACCCCAACAGCAAATAATCTTTCTGCCGGTAATTACACGGTATCGGTTACAGATGCAAATGGTTGCCTAAGGACAGAAACCTACACAGTTAATCCGCCCACTCCACCTACGATAGTAGATTTTACGCAAGTAGATGTGAATTGCCCGTCTGATAATACAGGTAGCCTTATGGTAAATGTGACCGCTGGCAATGGACAAAATTTTTCTTATAGCTGGAATACCGGAGATAATACGAGTAGCCTCTCTAATTTGTCAATAGGAGATTATACGGTAACGGTGTCTGATGAATATGGGTGTGAGGCTTCTTCAACAGCTACGATTGTGGCAACGGAAGCCTTTGCCATTGTCCTAGATACTTTTATTAAGCCTACTTGTGTGGGCGATGCCAATGGGAGCTTAATTGTAGAAATGGCAGGCTCTGGAAATTTCCAATTTGAAGATGGCAACTGGAATGCCTCAGCTGGCAATACTTTTATTTTAGCTGGTTTGTCCGCTGGTACTTATAACGTAACAATTACTGATTTGCAGAGTACTTGTCCTGCAATTAATACGAGTCTGACATTGCCAGATCCTCATGACATAGAAACAAATATTACCCTACAAAATGGAGTAAGTTGTTTTGATGGCTCGATCCTAGATGGTGCAGCTACAGCTACGGCTCAATATTCAGACGGAACCACAGGTAATTTTAATTTTACTTGGGGACCCAATCTTACTTCTTGCGAAGGAGCAACTAATTGTGCAACGACCAATCTAGGTATCAATGAAAATTGGTTGATTGTAGATGATGGTACCTGTACCGTTTCTGATACGATAATTGTGGGTGGTCCAGATAGTATTTTAGTTTCTAATGCGACCGTCACGCCTGCTAGTTGTTACCAAGATAGTGACGGTACTATCTCTATCGGCGTTCAAGGGGGTAACCCTGGATATACCTATGGCTGGACAGGGCCAGCGGCTGGACAAAACGTTGCCAATGTGAACAATCTGCCAGCCGGAAATTATACGGTTCTTGTAACGGACATGGTTGGTTGTTCTGAAACTTTCGATTTTGTGGTGGATGAACCCGAAGAACTACAATTATTAATTGATTTGACTAAGACCGTGAATGTTTATTGTTTTGGCGAAGCAACGGGTCAAATATATGTTCAACCTATCGGTGGGAATAATGGATATACTTATAGCTGGTCTCCAGATGTGGGCACAGATAATATTGCAAGCTTCTTAGAGGCAGGTACCTATGCTGTCACAGTCACGGATGCCAAAGGATGTTCCGAGTCTTTGACCCATGTCCTTACGGAAAATCCACCGATTGTAGCCACCTTGAACCCCATAGAAGATCCAGAGTGTTTTGGTTACCAAACGGTAATTTCTATTGACACGGTTATTGGTGGTTCGGGAGGTCCATATACATACTCGGTAGATTACAGCCCCCCTCAAAGTATTCTATTGGATTACCAAGTATTTGCAGATTCTCACTTTGTATTGGTTTACGATGCCTTTGAATGCTCTACTGAGATTCGAATAGATATAGGAGAGCCAGACGAAATATATTTGAATCTTCCAGCTACGGTAGAAGTAGAATTAGGAGATAGTCTTCAGCTAAATCCCGTTTACAGTTCTAGTTTACCGATTGATAGTTTTTATTGGACACCTACTGACTTTTTGCGACCTGATACTGTTTTGCGACCTTTTGTGGTTGATTTATTTGAAGACCAAGTTTATGAGTTAACCATTATAGATGTTAATGGTTGCTCACAGACGGCAGAAGTATTAGTTGAAATAGATCGAAATCGAAATGTTTACATCCCCAATATTTTCTCTCCCAACAATGATGGCTTCAATGATGTCTTTCATCCTAAAACGGGTGTCGGAGTCAAAGAGGTGAATAATATGAATATTTTTGATCGTTGGGGTAATCTAATCTACAACGCCAAAAACTTTTTACCGGGAGACAACTCCCCATTTTCGTGGGATGGCACCTTTAAGGGAAAGAGTTTGGACCCGGGTGTTTTTGTCTATATGATAGAAGTAGAATTTTTGGATGGCAAAGTATTGCTCTATCGAGGGGCCGTCACATTGATGAAATAAGACCTTCTCCTTTAAGTGTTAAAGCGACCCATTACTTTTTGTAATGGGTCGCTTATTTTTTGATACTCCAGGATCCATTATTAATCATTACCGTAAGTCCATGCTCATCATCTGGAGCATAGTCAAAATCCAATTGCATTTTTTGGTTACCCAAAAAACGAATATCAAAAAAGTCTTTTATTAGTTTCCAGATATCAGATGGCACATTTAACTTGGGATACCCATCACCAAAAAAGTCTTTATCCGAATCAGACATTTCTAAATACTCCGGAAAGTCATTCTTTTGGTAGTGGTCAAAAACCAACTGCTCAAATTTAGATTTAAGGGTTATATCTTTTATTACCTTGCGGATAAAATCAAAATATAATTCTGTAAACGCTGCCTCCGATACTGCTAAGTGAAGCATAGCTGGCACTGGCACCCAAGAGACTTCTACAGCTTCAGTCGAAGACCAACTATAATTATAGGCAAAGGTTGCAACTTCTTTTATTTCAAAATTATCCATTGCTATTTTTGTTCGCCTCACGAAGGAAAATAATTGTTTCTCGGGACATTTATAGAAAATAAAATCTTCATGAGCGATCAAGCCACTGATTGTGCTACTGACCCTAGCTTTGTAATAATTAAGGTTTTTGTCTATAGTTCTCCCCTTAACTTCTGCGGTTCCAGTTGTGATAAAAGGTTCTAGCTTACTGATTGTAGGATTCGATCGGTCTTTATCAAGGTCGGGTTGATTTCTACTTCTCTGAATAAGTATTTTTAATGCTGCAAGATTATTGACTCGGGAAGGCTGAGGATAAATGATATTCATCAAATAAGCTGCCCTAGTCCCCTTAATTTCGATTGCGGATACATCTGCTATTAGTGCCGCTAGAAATTCATGTTCATTTTTAAATTCAGAACAACTATCGGCTATCGTTTTTTCATGCTCCTCAATTAGTTGATATAAAAATTCTGTATTGGTCAAAGCATTTTTCTTCCAAACGCCAGCATAATTCGCGACTTCCTTATAGCCTTGCATGACCAATTCCTTATTGAAGTCGGATGCCCAAATAGTAGCCGGTTTCAATAGTAGTAGAAAAGCCGTGAGGCTTTTCGCCAAAAAAACAGGTTGATAATCCAAACCATAATTTTTGCAATCTTCTTTTGATGGAAACTGCCAAATAGCTCCTATGTCATCCACAAAATCCATCACCAACATCTTATCATCTGATGCAGTATAAATAGGTAAAAACTTGGATGGAAGCAGAATATTCGGTTCCTCTTTACGGCGATAAGCATAAGGGCCTGTACAAGTTTGATAACGATAATTTTGCATTACATCCTGAGGGCTATTTAACCCTTCAAACAATACAACATAGGCAGTATCGACATCTACTTGCACCATATAGCCATGATTTATTGCCGTTCTACAGCCATAGTTTTCTAAGTACCATAAATAGTCTTTGGGTAATTCTTGCGGTCGTTTTTCTTCAACAGAAAAAACTTTTTGAATAGCTGATTGCGAAAAAAAATCGGCAAACATATCGTCCTCAATTTTTTCAAAACTTAAGGCTGTTACAATTTTTTCAATTTCCATTATTGTTTAACCATTTATACGACTATGCTTCAATAAGAGCCAAAAAAGCATCCTCATCCATTATCTCCACACTTCCCAAAGCTTCTGCTTTTTTCAATTTACTACCGGCTTTTTCGCCTACAACTAATATGTTTAGGTTTTTTGAAACGGCCGAAATGTTTTTAGCACCTGCTTTTTCTGCTAGCTTTTGCCCTTCTTTTCTAGTAATTTTATGAAGCTTTCCTGTAAAGAGAATGGTTTTGCCCGAAAGGGCTCCTGTCGTCGTCAATATGATTGGCAAGTCCTCTTCCTTTTGATTTAAGTTAACCCCAAGATTTTGTAAAGATTCTAACAGCCTGACATTCTCTGGAATCTCAAAAAAGTCCATCATGTTTTTTGCAAGAATAGGTCCTATTTCTTTTATCTCGGTATATTGCTCTACTGTCCAGTCTTTAAGATCTAGTGCATTTTTTACTTGGGCAGCAATTAGTTTTGAAGCTTTACGTCCTAGGTGATGGACGCTCAATCCATAGAGTAGTCTTTGCATTGGGTTGTTCTTCGATTGCTCGATTGCCTTGTATAATTTATCTGCAGAACGCTGACCAAATCCTTCTAAATTTTTAATTTTATCAAAGTCTAACCTGTATATATCATCGTAGTTTTTTAACCAACCCAAGTCATAAAATTTTCTTGCTTGAGATTCTCCCATTCCATCAATATTCATGGCGTTTTTGGAAACAAAATGAATCAGTCTTTGGATGGCCTGTTCTGGACAATTAAAATTAGGGCATCTCCAAGCCGCCATGCCTTCTTCTTTTGCCAGAGCAGTCTGACAAGAAGGACATTGAGAAGGGAAAGCAATTGGATGAACATGGGCATCTCGTAATTCTGGCAAAGATTTTACAATATAGGGAATTACATCTCCCGCCCTCTCGACTACTACATGGTCGCCTATTTGAATATCCTTTGACGTTATAAATTCTTCGTTGTGTAAAGAAATTGACGATACGATTACGCCTGCTAATTCAACGGGTTTGATTTTAGCGACAGGGGTAATGGCACCGATTTTTCCGACTTGAAAAATAACTTCTTCTAAAATGGAGGTTTCATTTTTTGCTTTAAACTTATAAGCTATTGCCCAACGTGGATGATGTGAAGTTAAGCCACATTTCTCTTGCAATGCTAAATCATTGACCTTGACGACCATCCCATCTATTTCGTATGGATATTGCTCTCTGTTTTTTTCGGCTAAGGCACAAAACGCTGCAACCTCCTCAATCGTTTTACAAACCTTAATTAAATTATGCGGCACAAGAAATCCTTTCATCGCAAGATAATCCAATATATCCGAATGACTAGAGAAATAATCAATAGCAGCTGCGCCATTTTCTCCTTCTGCAAATGTCATTTGATAAACAAAAGTGTCAAGCCGTCGTTGCGCAGATTCTTTAGGGTCTTTCATTCGAAGTCCACCTGCTGCCGCATTTCTAGGGTTGGCAAAAAGGGAGAGCTTATCCTTCTCTCTTTTGTCATTGATGGTTTGAAATGCAGCTTTTTTGATTAAAGCTTCTCCTCTTAATTCTGCTCTGGTTATGTTCTTTTCAGAAAAATTAACGGACAATGGGATGGTAGGCATCACCTTAATATTGGGCGTGATATCATCTCCTTGGGTGCCATTGCCTCGCGTGGCGCCACGCACGAGCATATCATGCTCATAAATCAAGGCAACTGAACTCCCATCAAATTTTGGTTCTACGACGTACGTAATAGGACCTTCTTCTCCAGTTAATTTTCGGACTTGTTTTTCAAAATCTTTGAGGTCTTCGGCATTATAACTGTTCTCCAAGGAAAGCATAGGGGTCAAATGCTTAATAGTAGGAAAGTCTGCGGACAAATCAGAGCCCACACGTTGTGTAGGAGAATCTGAGGTGATTAATTCGGGATGATCTGATTCTATTTTTTCTAATAACTTAAATAGCTTGTCATAATCAAAATCAGAAATAATAGGATTATCCTTTACGTAATAACGCCATTCGTGGAAACGCAATATTTTACGGATGTCTTCTATATCGCCCTTAGTCACTTGATTTGGGTTTTCTAATAACCGTTTTCCTAAAGCGACAAATTCCTTTTGTTCTTGATTTTGATACATGTTTTTATTTTTGGTAAAGCTAAGCTTTTATTTATATTATTCTTCCGAAAATGGATATAAAAATACAGCGGGTCTTTGTCCAGCGGTTTTGTTCCAGTGGCACTCAAATCCTGCATGTTTGAAACTCTCAACAATCAATTCACCGACTGCAATCGTCGCTTCATCTTGACCCTCTGGAGCCCCCCAAAAGCCTAAGTACAAGACACTCGTTCTTTTAGCGGTGTTTTGGTCTTGTCGTGTATAAAAGCAAAACCCTTTGACACTTTCTGGAACCGGATGATCGTGGTAAATCTCTGAGCAATCTTCAAACCCATCTTGCTGCGTATATCCTGAATCTTGTAAGCTAATGAGCCCACTCATTGACAAGGCATCAAAGACTTTTTTGATCTCTTTTTTGGCTTTAGTCCATTGAGACCCTTTCATCTTTACCTGCTTTAATGTGGGTTTTGGGGTCGGAATGGGTACTCCAGTTCTTTGACTGAGTAGTTGTTGTGTTTCAGTAAGTAAAGCGTTTTTTACAATATGATTTCCTGAGCTGTCTTTAATATTGGGATTAGCTCCTTTGTCCAATAAAAGCTGAACGGGTTGGATAGATTTTGAAAACTCTGCCACTAAATAAAGTGCTGTTCTTTCGTCATTTGATTTTAATTCTAAATCACTACCAGCTTCAATAAGATATTCAAGTACAGGTAATATTTCTTCAGCTTCTAGGAGGTTCGTACCTAGTGCAACCGTTTGCAAAAGAGTGAAGCCATATTGACTCTTAGTATTAATATCAAAACCATCCTCTATATAAGTTTTGACGATTGCTAGGTCTCCTGCCCTGGCTGCTGTAAAGACTTTTTCCATTTCTTTTAAATTAAATCCAACTTTTTGTGTATAGTAAATATGAGCCACACAAGATAAAAATAGGAGAAGCCAGCATTAACAAAATAACGGACCACCGATACAAACCCCAAAAACCCACAACCTTCACCTCTCCATTCATTGTGTTAAAGACAATAGGCACCCATTGCCCCTCCTGATAGGCAGGCGGGCTAGAAGAGATGGAGCTTCTGTATGTTTTAACTTGGCCATTATCTTTGTACTCAAAAACAGGAGCATACGTGTAACCATCGTCGCTTCTTGATTGGATCAGATTGATGACTTGGGCTTTGGTTTTGGTACCCATCAGTAACAATTCTTGGGTATTCGCATATTGCTTATAGGCAAAATAAATCATCGCTAATGAAAGTAGAAAGAATACGGTATAGATCTTAATAGCCATTGTGTTTTTATTCTAGAGATGCAAAACTCATTCCATATCACCTGTTTTATAGTATAAACAGTTCATGAGTTCACATTACTAGTATTTTGTCTCCTATTCCTTGTGTATTTCAAATATAGACCCGTTTTTCACCCTTTTAGACTATTCGTTAATATTTGCTGAGAAGCAATTGAAAAGCGATATTTTGGACGATGGGGCTACAAACTGCCTGCTCTGGAATAATACAATAGATAGGTCGCTGG
>CAYRVZ010000001.1:28128-36411 GCA_964427815.1 uncultured Saprospiraceae bacterium
ATATTACTCAGAAACACCAACTGAAAAAGTTAAAACAAGCAAAAATGGAAAAATTATTGAAATGCGTCAATTAATAATTGGTGGAAATGTTGATCCGTTTTTTAAATTTGCATTATGGCTTCAAAAAGATTTGTCAAGTGGTTTGCTTTGGGCCTATAATTACGAACACTTAGCATTTTTAGAAAATCACGTTTCGGCAAAATTAAGAGAACGAAACATAAATGAAATGCAAAATAAAAGTTTAGGAAGCAGATTACCAAAATGGATAACATCTAAAAAAAACAGAGCAGAAGTTTTAAACGGAATAAAAAAGTTAAAACTCAGTAAGAAATAAAAAATGCTGGAGAATATTTGTTTATAGAAGAATATATAAATTTCTAGCTATTGCAAATCCTTAATAACTTTGTACAGGATGCCGGTCAGCCCGAGCAAAATCATGACAATCGTGATGTAGGGTCTTGGAGTCCCCAATTGATTATCGAGCCATTGACCGCCTAGTGCTGCCAGCAATAAAACAAAAAACATCTGCATGCCCAAGCCTGCAAATTTACCATAAAATTGAATGGTTTTCTTCTTGTCCTCCTTGGAAGTCATGAGTTAGCTAACTATCTTCGTTACGGTTTGTTGAACACCATTGGAGGAAATGGAGACATTTGTTGTCATTTTGCACACTACATTGAAGACTGCCCCAGATTGAACGGTAAGGTTCGAGGTGCTTACATCACCGGATAATTTGGCGTTTTCTTTCACGATTAACGTGTTGGCGACGTTTAGATTTCCCTTAAATACTCCTTCTATGACCGCATCTTGGCATTTGATATCCCCTTCTACATGCCCAGAAGGCCCAATGATGACTTTAGCTTTACAATTTAGTGAGCCTTTGATTCTGCCATCCACTCTAAAGTCACTATCTGCATTTATGACACCCTCTAAATTGGTTTGGTGAACCAAGCTATTCAGCCCCTCTGCGGATTTTGGAGCGGATATACTGGATGATTGAGGAGTAGTACCTGCTTTCTTCTTCTTTTTCTTGCTTCCGAACATACTTTTGGTTTTTGCTAAGATACAAAAATTAAGGGATTTTGTACCTCTACGGTGATTATTTTACTTTACATTGTAATGCGAATGGTAGGGCAAAGATAGCTAATATATTACTTATTTGTTGCCTTTTTTATGGTTAGGGGTCGCTATTTCAGGTCCCTTACAGGGCAAGATAGGGTGGTTTTACTTGGTCAATACCAGTTTTTCCGAAACCCACGTACCCGAATACAAGTAGTTAACAATGTAGAGACCTGAAGGTAAATGTCCAATATTCAGCTCTTGGCGTGTAGCGGGTTTATTTTGAGAAAGCACTACCCGACCAAGCAGGTTCATAACCACCACTCGTGTTATTTCTACTGTAGATTGAATGGTAAAAGCGCCTAAAGTTGGATTAGGATATATTTTTTGTGGCTTAATATTGGGTGACTTTACGACTTTACGCTCAGGTTGAGGTGCTAGTTTAGTAGAATTGGTTAAGCCAAAATAACCAGTTATCTGGACAAGATAAGCCTTCACGACCATCTCTTTCACCAAGTAACCTTGTTCTAGTGCTAACTGTAAAACTTGCCCATGTGGTTCGACATTAAGATTTGTTATCTTGGTCGTAAAACCAATATAACTCGCCGATAATTGATAATTTCCTTTAGCTAAGCTTATCTGAAATGAACCGTTCATATCAGCCGAGAGCCCTTTTATCACCTGCCCATTTTGGGTAAAGACAAGATTAGCGTAGGCTAATGGTTCTCCTGATTTTTGAACAACTTTTCCTTTAACTACACCCATGGATATTTGGGCGATTCCGATTTGTGTAAAAAAAACTAAACTGATAAGCCATATTAATTTCATATCTTTACCTTTTACTATTTGTGATTGGACATAGATAATTAAATAACGTTTGGATGTCAAGTATGCTGCCAGCTCTGTAAAACTAAACCTCAAAAAATCCGTTATATCTCACATTCTGACACAAACAAATAATCGTCTTGCAAAATATAAGTTTACAGTATCCTACTTGGTATATATTGCTTTGCCTCTTGCTAGGCGTTATTTTTGCTGTGGGATTGTACTTTAAGGATAACTCCTTTCGGGAAAAGAGTAAAAAAATGAATCCTATTCTTGGTTTTTTACGCTTTCTGACGGGGACGTTGATTAGTTTTTTACTCCTAAGCCCTCTTATCAAATCCATAGAGACACGTACCGAAAAACCGACCATTGTTATTGCTCAAGATGCTTCAGAGTCCATCGGGCTTTCCATGACCACAGAGCAACAGGATGAGTATAAAAATAAAATCCAAGCGCTCCAATCTAAACTCTCTGAAAGGTATCATGTCAAAACGTATAGCTTTGGAAATCGAGTACGCGATAGTTTAGATTTTGAATTTGGAGATAAAGTCACGAATATATCAGATGTCATGCAAACCATCTATGACGACTATAGCCACCAAAATTTGGGGGCCATAGTCTTAGCTTCTGATGGGATTTACAACGAAGGCAGTAGCCCCAATTATTTGACTAGCAAATTAGCCGTGCCTGTTTTTACTATTGCTTTAGGGGACACGACCATTGCTAAAGACTTGATCATCCGTCAGATACTACACAATGACATCGCATATCTAGGAGATAAGATGGAGGTGCAAGTGGATATCGATGCGGAGAACCTTGCGGGAAAAATGACCCAACTCTCCACTTATATTATTGAAGGGAAGCGCTTGCGCAAAATTCAAGAAACCTCCATTAATATCAATCAATCTAATTTTTTTAAAACGGCTTCTGTTGTTTTGCCTTTGGACAAAAGCGGTGTGCAGCAATTTAGGTTCCAGTTGACGTCGATTACTGGTGAAGTATCCAAAATGAATAATACTAGAGATGTTTATATTGAAGTATTAGATGCTAGGCAGAAGGTTTTGATTTTGGCGGAAGCCCCACATCCAGATTTAGCAGCGATAAAACGAAGTCTCTCTACCAATAAAAATTATCAAATAACGACCCGCTATGTAGATGATTTTAAGGATCCAATTGGGGAGTATGATTTGGTTGTATTACACCAGTTGCCTTCCAAAAAACATCAAGCAACGAATATTCTAAATGCTTTGACAAAACAAAAAATACCTCATCTTTTTGTTGTAGGTACCCACTCTCATATTCCTAATTTCAATCGTGCTCAAAACCTAATAACCATTCAAGGGGCAGGGAATAAACCCAACCTTGTTCAGGGCGTTTTTAATAACAAATTTTCTTTATTTACCTTGGAGGACAAAACGAAGCAAGCATTGCCAGACTTTAATCCGATGTCTGCACCCTTCGGCTCTTTTACCGCATCTCCCAATGCGCAAAATATTCTGTATCAACGGATTGGAAAAATAAAAACGGAATATCCGCTGTGGAGTGTCGGAGAATCTGATGGAACCAAAATAGGCGTAATTACAGCGGAAGGGCTTTGGAGATGGAGGCTTTTTGATTATATGCAACATCAAAACCACGATGCTTTTGATGAGTTGATGACTAAGACTATTCAATACCTTTCGGTCAAAGAAGATAAACGTAGATTTCGGGTCAATATCGCTAAAAATCTGTTTAAAGAAAATGAACCGATTTTGTTTAATGCTGAATTATACAATGAAAATTATGAACTCATCAACGAGCCGGATGTAAATCTATCCCTGTTTAACGAGGAGGGTAAAGAGTTTCCTTTTTCTTTTACCCGTCAGGGAAATAGTTATCGAATCAATGCTGGCTTCTTTCCGGCAGGGCAGTATCGTTTTAAAGGGAAAACCGTTTTTACTGGAAAGAATTTTGAATCAAAAGGTAAATTCTCTATTCAAGAAATCCAATTAGAAAAATATGCAACAACTGCTAATCACAATGCTTTAAGGCTTATTAGCCAAGATTATGGCGGTCAACTCATCTATCCAAGTAATATTGATCAGCTGGTTAGTATTATTAATAATAAAAATTCTGTTAAGTCCATCTTGTATCAGACGGTACGTAATAAACCCCTAATAAATTTGAGATGGATTCTTGGAATCATTATTTTATTGTTGGCTATAGAATGGTTTTTCCGTAAATATTTTGGTGGGTATTAATTCAATGTGTCACCTGTTTGTTTATAATTGTTTAAAAAAAACTATGAAGATTTTTGTTCTATCGGTTTTGGGTGTTTTAATATTAAGCTGTCAATCGAATACAACCTCTAG
This sequence comes from uncultured Saprospiraceae bacterium, assembly GCA_964427815.1. Classification (GTDB taxonomy): domain Bacteria; phylum Bacteroidota; class Bacteroidia; order Chitinophagales; family Saprospiraceae; genus HyVt-613. The sequence continues at coordinate 32,364 of CAYRVZ010000001.1, forward strand.
CCCGAGAATGGATAGTGTGGCAACTTTGATGGATACCATCCAAAAGAATATCTTAATAAGTAAAGACAGCGTCTTGTCCGAATTCGTTGATAGCTTGCCTAGGGACACGGCTTTGCAGCAAAAAAAATCAATTGAACCCAAAGAAGCGAAAAATGTAACGACCTTTCCACAGATACTAGACTTAAAATACATCACTGGAAAATTTGACCAGCGTAAACACCCAGATTTTGTTCGCCTAGAAGAGCGGTATTGTGCCTACCCAGATATGTATTTACGCAAGGAAGTTTATGCGGCATTTTTAAAAATGCATAAGGCTGCACAGCAAAAAAAAATTAATTTAATTATCCGATCCGCTACCCGTAATTTCTTCACACAACGCCGTATCTGGGAAAACAAATGGACAGGAAGAAAGAAATTAGCAGGTGGTGAAAATTTAGCCAAAACAACTAAAAGTGCCTTACTCAAAGCAAAAAAAATTCTTCGATATAGCAGCATGCCTGGAAGCTCGCGCCATCATTGGGGTACTGACATCGACTTGAATGACCTTGCAAATTCTTATTTCGAATCGGGTAAAGGATATAAGATGTATCAATGGATGAAGGCGCATGCACATGAATTTGGTTTCTATCAAGTCTATACAGAAAAAGGTCCTGAAAGACCCACAGGGTACAATGAGGAACGTTGGCACTGGACATATCTCCCAACTTCAAAAAAAATCTTGGATGCGGCAAAGAGTAAATTACATGATGAAGATTTTAGTGGATTTTTAGGCGCTAATACGGCTCCAAAAATAAGCATTGTTCGGGATTATGTATTAGGTATTAATAAAGCTTGTCTGTAATGTAGCCTTCGGCTGTTCATGAGAATATTTCCTACTGCCGACAGGTCAAATTGGGGAATAAGCTAAATAGTCTAAATTTTTTAATCAAACTTAGGTGCCCAAAAAGCGCAAACCCGTATTCTATAATCACTTGCCAATGCCCATTCAATTGAACTGAAACTCATGCCGCTTTAAAAAACAAAGTGCAAATGTCTATAATATGTATTATCTTTGGAATTTAATCACATTGTATGAACAGATTTATCCTTTTTTTCTTACTTTGCTTACTTTCTACAGCTTTTTTTGCACAAATACCAGAGGTAGCCATTAATCAATGTATTAGCCTCGATAAGCCTATTTATTGCGACAAACCTGCGCTAAATTGGTCTAATTATGCTGCTTTGTCAGATGGAGATGACGAATCCATCTTGGAAGTAGCAAGCCCTGTAACTATTGCCCTACAAGTAGATGCCCAGAGTTCGACAGCGGATAGTCTGATTTTGCACTGGAGAACACAGTCTTGGCAAAACCGAGATTCAAATATAGCCGCTCTCAAGCATTTTGAAATTTATACAAGCATTAATTCTACAAATGGGGTCGATGGCGATTGGACTTTCATAAAGGAAGGGACTAGCATCTACAAAGACAATTTCATTTTCTTTCCCAATACCCAGCCCAAGTGGGTAAAAATAAAAGAACTAGAAACGGACACTCTGAAGCTTGCCCGGCTAGAAGTTTTTCAAAGTGCCCCACCAGGGAAAAAGAATGACATCTGGATGTTTTTTGGAGATTCCCAAACCCTACTTTGTATGGGGGGCGGGCGGACAAACTATGAAGCACCGACAAGATTTGGGAATCAAATCCATATCAATAATCCTTGTTATTACCCCATGATCATTAATGGTGGAGTGGGGGGAGAAAAAGCTACTGAAGCGGTCATTAAACTCAATCAAATTCTTGAGGATATGCCCCAAATTAGCTTTATGGCCTGTGCGTACGGCATAAACGATGTGATGTTTTCTTTACCTCCTTTGGTTCCTTATGATGACCCAATCAATGATAATACTACAGCCATTTTTTTGAATGCCTATGTAGAAATATTAGACATCTGTAAGGCAAACGATGTTTTTCCGATTCCTGCAAGAATTCCTTGGGTGCATTTTCCTAATCACTATTTCAAAGATTATACAGATACGACTCAAGACAAAACGAATGGTATCACGCCTATCAACTTAAACGAAATAGATACTTTAATCAAATTACACGCACCGTATGCGATTGACCCAACTACGAATATCCCTTTTGCGGACTTTGATACTTGGTTTAGAGAGCATCGACATGAAGATTTAGTCTATCAGTTTGATTCGGTGCATTTAGCTAAAGTTGGTATTGATCGTTTTAATAAAGTCTGGGTCAATACTGCCGAACAAATTATTTATGCCAACAAAACTTGTGACACGACAGGTGAAATTAACTTGGTTTGCCCTGAAAATATTTTTATAGAATTAGACAATCAAGCTACAGAAATCCCAGTAAACTGGACATCTCCAATAGGAACTACAACCTGTGGAAAAGGTGCCAGTATCCTTTTGACACAAGTCCTTGGCGCTCCTATGGGTAGTGCATTGGGTATTGGGAATTACTATATTGGGTATGAAGCAAGTGATTATTGCGGAGAAACGGAAGCCTGTCGTTTTTCCATTACAATCAATCCCGCGCCAATCCCTTTTGATTGTAGCGATATTCTAGGTTTTTCAAAGATGGGTGTCTTAAATGGAAATGGCTATTACCTTTCGGAAAATGCCCAAAATTGGAAAGATGGACGAAATATAGCGACTTCCATGGGCGGACATTTAGCGACTATTCAATCTAATACGGAAAATACTTTGATACAAAATGCCCTAAATCAGGAAACAGCTTACATTGGTATATATGATTTCCTAGAGGAAGGAAAGCCAGAATGGGTCACAGGTGAAACCATTTCTATTGATTTTGTGCAAGATAATACCGTCGAAAATGACTATGGGCTGATCAATTTTTGGGCGGGTACTTGGGGCTTTGTTAATCAATGGGTTAACCAAAAGATGGTGATGGAAAAAAAATGTGCGCTAATGGATTTAACGTTAAATTGCCCTGACAATATATCCGTTATGTTGCCACAAAATCAGACAGATACCGCCCTTGTTTGGTCCCAGCCAAGTGCAACCACAGTATGCACCAACGAGGGGATCTTATTGACACAAATAGCAGGTTCTTCAAGTGGAACGGTGTTGGAGATTGGTGATTATGAGTATAGCTGGAATGCGTTAGATAGCTGTAATAATATATCTACTTGTAGCTGGATGGTTCAGGTTGTTCCATTCGTTAATACAGGCTCAATAACCTTTAACTGTCTGGAGGATATCGTAGTGAGCTTGCCTGTAGGACAGACAGATACCGTATTGGCTTGGACGCCTCCTACAGGATTGACCACTTGCTCAATAAGCGATGCTTTGACGGTTGACCAAACAACGGGACTTGAGCCAGGGAGCACTTTTTTATCAGGTGTTTATACCGTGAATTACACCGCCATGGACAGTTGTGAAAATACAGAAAACTGTACCTTTCAAATATTAATTGATACCACAGAGATGATGGGTGTTTTGAGTTTAGATTGCCCCGACGACATAAATATTGAAATTCCAATTGGACAGATGGATACGCTTGTTTTTTGGGAAGAACCCACTTTGTCCACGACTTGTAACCTCAATATGGACGTGACGCTTACGCAAACTCAAGGATTTATATCAGGAAGTACTATTCCAATCGGCAATACCTTGATTGTCTATGTGGGGCAAGACGAATGTAACAACATCGATACCTGTAGTTTTAGTATTACCACTAGTCTTGAGCCTGATGCGACCGAGTTGCTTCCTCAAGGAGACGGCCTATATATTTTTCCAAATCCAGTGAAAGACTTAATGAATGTACAATGGGATACATCAAGCGATCAACTGGCGACTATTAAAGTATTTTCCGCCCAGGGAGTATTAGTCTTTTCGCGAAAGCAAATGAGTCTCCACAAGTCGATCGATGTCAGTCTCTTGCCTCCTAGCCTTTATTTTATTCAAATAAGTAGTCTAGGTCAAGATCGTTGGGCTAAATTTATTAAGTTATGATTCCTCAAGCTGTTACTTATAGATTTAGTCAATATTAGAATAGATAATATCTACAATATTTATATTTCAT
>CAYRVZ010000002.1:0-2459 GCA_964427815.1 uncultured Saprospiraceae bacterium
TTACCCTTCCTTAATTACAATTATCACCCTTTTAGGAATAATTTCCCTTTTTTCCTTTGCTGAAGGATATGCCACAAAAAACAATGGCGGTATTACCACTGCACCCGGCGATCTTGTCAAGATGAATGGAGATAAAGCAACTTGCGCAAAATGCCATAGTGGAAATCAATATGGCTCAACAGTCGAAGTTTACATTACTGACACAGACAATCATAATATTTTGGGTTATGATCCAGGTGCTTCCTATAAGGTTCACGTAAAGATAAACCATACAACTGGCACACCTGCAGGATACGGTTTTCAAATGGTCGGTCTCATAGATAAAGATGATACAGGACTTCAAAATTTTACTGGTTTTGGTAGTAATGTTCAAGAGGTACAAGGTATTTTGGGGCGTAAATACTATGAACATAAAGGTGTCTCCAACTCAAATGAATTTGTTATGGATTGGGTTGCCCCAAATAATGGGGCTGGAAGTGTTACTTTCTATGCCGTAGGCAATGCCGTTAATAACAACGGTGCGAATTCAGGAGATGGCCCGAGCAGCATCGAATTCACCCTTACAGAAGGCTTGTTGTTGGGCAATGAAGTGCTGGCTAATATTTCAGGTTTCAGTATCCTGGGAAATCCTAGTCTGGACGAAATCAACTTAGAAATAAATGCTAAGATTGCAATGGAAGTTAACTTCCGCTTGTACAATATGAATGGGCAAGAAGTCAAAAGCAGTGTGCAATCGCTCTTTGCTGGAAAAAATAAAATGGTGCTTGATATTGAAAACATTGAAGCCGGTGCCTACATCATACATATCCAAACATTTACTGGGCAAATTGCTCGAAAGGTAATGGTGCTTTGATGAACGTTAAATAGATTCTAAATAAAAGAGAGCCCAGGATTAACTTGGCTCTCTTTTTTTGTAAAAAATCCGTACTTTGCGGAAGTAAATGAAAACCGAATCATGCAAAAAGTATTTTTTCTTTTAATTATTGTTTTTTGGGGGCTCTCCTTGTGGGGGCAAGATGTCATCATTTCTGATAAGATATCTGTTCGGGATGACTATGCATTTTACCTCCTAGGGAAACAAAATGACCAATACCTATTATTGAGAGACAAAGAAACAGATTTTACTGTACAAGCTTTCAATCCCAACATGGAAAAAGTGTGGGCAAAAAAAGTGCAATTGGATGGGAGACGAACTGAAATCATTGATGCATTTGGTAATCCTGAAGGTTTTTTCGTGGTCTATCAGTATCGAAAAAAATCACAGACTTATTTAAAAATACATAAGTACGATGCCGCTGCTGTGATTCTAGATTCTGTTATTATCAAAAGCTATGGGGTTCGATATAACACCCCTTTCCCGATGATTAAATATAGTCCCAATAAAGAAAAAATTCTAGTCTATCATACAGAGAATGGCAAGATCGTCAAATCCATTTCATTTGATACTCGCAGTATGAAAATCAATTGGGAGCATGATTTTAAATTACATCAAGACCTAGACCGTAAGTATTTATTTCAGCCCATTATCACTAATAAAGGAGATGTATTTCTAGCTTATGAAGTAAACAATAGAAAATCAAAACTCAGTCGTCACGAATTTATCGTACACCATAAAACAAAAAATAATCTCAAGCAAATAAGCTTTCCGGTGCCTCATTTCTTAGTATCGGATTATCAATTTACGTATAATACTATTCACCACAAATTGGTTTGTGTCGGACTGTTTGCAGAAAAAAGCATTAACAGGGCAAATGGTGTTTTTACCTTTGACTTACAAAAAAAACAAATTGTCAAAATCCCTTTTGACCAAAAGTTAATTGCGTCCCTTGCGGGAAAAACGTCCCGTAGAAAATCTCGAGGCGCGGAAGACTTATTGATTAGTGATGTTATCTCAAGAAGTGATGGCGGCACGGTGGTCCTAATGGAAAAGGTAAAGATTTTTCATCGTTCTTCGATAGATCTACCCGGTCAATTTAGACATTCTAACCCGTCTAGAATGTCCACTGATTATTATTTTGAAGATGTTTTTGCGCTATCTATTAGTCCGAGTGGAAAGATGGATTGGAAAACCATTTTATACAAACAGCAAACTTCACAAAATGACCAAGGTGTCTTTTCTTCTTATTTCTTATGGCAAAATAAAAACTCCGTTAGGCTAATATTTAATGATGAAATTCAACGAAAAACAAATGTCATTGAATACCAATTACAGACCAATGGAAAAGCAAAACGAAATAGTATTTTTAATACTTCGGACAGTAACTTGCTATTAAGGATGAGAGATGGCTTGCAAATCGCAGCCGGTGAAGCTATTTTTCCTAGTCAGTATAAACGTCGCTTGAAGTTAGTTTTAGTGAAGTGGTAAGAAAAAAGCATTTTTTTTACCGTTAAGAGAATTAAGGGGTTAAGGGCGTTAAGAGGGGGATTTCAAAAAACAGTTTTTTTTGCCGTTAAGAGAA
>CAYRVZ010000002.1:2559-11041 GCA_964427815.1 uncultured Saprospiraceae bacterium
CAGTTTTTTTTACCGTTAAGAGAATTAAGGGATTAAGGGCGTTAAGAGGGGGATTTCAAACAGTTTTTTTGCCGTTAAGGGAATTAAGGGATTAAACTTGCTGACATTATTAATTTAGCACTTTTACAGTGTATTTTCTTCTATTCTTATTTGTCAGTGATTCAGATTTAATCCATGGGTTATAGACTTTGAGTTGGCGGTAAGACATGCCATGTTTTTTGGCAAAATTCGCCCAGCTAGGAATAGGGCCTTTTACCTCCACCGTCATATAAGCGGGATACTCATTGTACTTTAATTCTGGAGCCACATAATATCCGTATAGATCTGGGTTTTGCATGATCTCTTTATTTGCGATAATTCTGAAAAAATAACGCATGGTTTCTTTATTCAAATTTAAGTCATAAAGTGTTGTGCCTTTTTGCTTTTTCAATGTCTTTTTTAATCTAGGTCCTCCCATATTGTAGGCAGAAGCTGCCAGCGCCCAAGAGCCGAATTGGTCATGATAATGCTTTAAATATTTACAAGCCGCTTCTGTCGCTTTTTCTAGGTTATTACGCTCATCAATTTGTTTATTAATTTCTAAACCATAGTAGGCACCTGTTTTTTTCATAAACTGCCAAATCCCTTTTGCTCCAGCTCCCGAAGTAGCATTGGCTAAAGAACTTTCTGTTACCGCTAAATACTTGAGGTCATCTGGTAATCCATGCTTGGCTAAGATGGGTTCTATGACTGGAAAAACCCTTTGCGCACGCTTAATCGCCAAAATGGTGCTTGTATGATGATAAGCAATGTGCAAGATTTCTCTGTCTAGTCTTTCGAATACATCTTGATCTTCAGTGGGCACTCTTTCATCCGCAAGGTAAAAATCCTTGTTCAGGTCGAAGGCCCTGATTTGTTGATTTACGCCTAACGCGCTGGTCTCCTTTTGGGTTGGCACGGTGATCGGATCAACGGGCAAATAAGAAGAAGCAAGTAAAAGAACGAAGGCCGCTGTAATGACTAAGCTATAAAAACCAAGACGATATTTCATACAATGTTATTTAGTTGGAGGATCTCCAAAAATTAAAAAAAATCTCAAGTAGGTAAAGGCTCGGTTCTGTAACGCAAAAAAGGTCGGTAAAATTTAATTATTCTACGATAAAAAAGGGTAAAAGTTTCCTATTTGACAACAATAACCTGACCATTTTTCCGAAAGGGATGGCGATGCAAATATATGATATATATTAATATGATATGGGACTAAATTTACTTTCGCTTAAAAATCGGCACCGTAGAGCAAGCCTCCCCAAACATAATGGATTTTACAAGAGGTTTTAGGAGGCGTGTTAACTCCATGTAAGCGGTCGGAGGAATCGGTTTTTTGCCACATCCCTTTAGGATAATCCGTCCTTCTTTGTATGGAATCAAATCCATATTGGCTATGTAATGTCGGTAATAGTCCGCTAAGTAATCCGCTTTAGAACCGTGATAAGTGGATTTTACATAGTCAGCTACCGCATTCCCGATAAGCATATATGCCCACATAGGAATAATCGCATCCGCCGAATTAAAAACTAATAAAATACTATCTTGGTATTTTGACCAATCATGATCTTTGACGGCTTCCCGAAAATCTTTCTCTCGTAGGATCATTCCTCGAAAGAGATAATCCTTCAAATCGAATTCATGAAGGTGCTCTTTGGGATAAAATTGCTCCAAATCAATGGTCTCAATAGCACTCTTGGCTACTTTGTTTACAAGCGGCTTAAAGGCTTTCGATTTACTTACTTTTTCGATCTTCATGCACCATAAACAGTAAACGGAGATAAAGGTTGACAAAACGGGTTCCCTTTGACCGTTCAAGTAATTGGTTGGCTTACGAGTTACCAAAACAGAAAGTATTCGTAAGCAATAATTGAACAGGCATTACTTCTGCAATACGGCCATCGCTGCACCGACTATACCTGCTACATTACGCATTTGAGCGGGCTTTACTTTAGCCTTAACCGACAGATGTTTTTTATACTTAGCATAATCTCGACTGATACCGCCTCCTAATAAAAACAAATCAGGGCTAAATAAATGCTCCAAATGCAAGAGATAATTATTCAACCGCTTACCCCACTCTTTAAAAGATAATTCTTCCAAATCTTTGACTCTGGAGGAGCAGTATTTTTCAGCTATTTCTCCTTTAAACTTCAAGTGTCCAAATTCAGTATTAGGAATTAAAATACCATCTCTAAACAAAGCCGAGCCAATACCCGATCCTAAGGTTAAGAGCAACACAGTCCCTTTTTTGCCTTTACCCCCTCCAAAAGCACGTTCTGCCATGCCCGCTGCATCTGCATCATTAACGGCGAAGACTTTCAAGCCTGCTTTTTTGCCAAAGGTTTCTTGGATGTTTTTCCCGATCCATTTTTTGTCCACATTGGAGGCGGATAAGATGACATTATTTTGGACGATACTGGGGAAGCCGATTCCAATTTCACCTTTCCATTCAAAGTGTTTCACGACTTTTGCGAACGCCTCTAAAACATCCTCAATCGAAGCGGGACGGTTGGGGGTTTTAATTTTGAACCTTTCGGAAATCATTTCTCCTTTCTTTAGATCTACGATTCCGCCTTTTACTGCCGATGCCCCTACGTCAATGCCTAATACTTTTTTGCCCATGATCCTAATTGATTAAAAATACTTTCATCCAGACATTTTCATCTGGACGGTTAGCACGATTTGTTTTAACTGCGGTAATTTTACCAATGACCTCTTTGCCTTTTATGACTTGTCCAAAGACAGTATATTCTCCATCCAATTGTGGGGTTCCACCTTTGGCTAAGTATGCTTTTCTTTGTTCGGGTGTGTAAGTAAATCCACGCGTAGCTTCTATACGATCTAAAAAATCATTCGTTACAGGTTTGCCTTCCACAATATAAAATTGTGATCCAGAAGAACGCTTTTCTGGATTGACGCTATCTGGAGACCTAGCGGCTGCCAATGCGCCTTTTAGGTGAATCAAGTCTGGCGTAAATTCCGCCTCAACCGTATATCCAGGACCTCCAGTACCTAATCGACCACTTTTTGAGCCCCTCGAATTGGGGTCACCACCTTGTATCATAAACCCATTCATGACTCGATGGAATAGTAAGTCTTGATAAAAACCTTCTTCGGCGAGCTTAGAAAAATTATCTCGATGCAAAGGCGTTTTATCAGATAATTTCAAAACCATATTCCCGAAAGGAGTTTGGATTTCAACTAGACAATCCTTTGGTGGAATGACTACAATCCTCTCCTTGATTTTTTTTGATTTTTTCCCTTTGAACGCCTTTAAAGTTACTAGGTACTGACCTGACTTTACGTAGTGATGAGTTGGATTTTGTTCAATAGAAGTCGTTCCATCTCCAAAATCCCATTCGTATCTATCTGCTTTTTTAGAAGTATTGGTAAAGGTAATATCAGCAGGTGCAGTTACTTTTTTTTCAGAAGCTTTAAACTGCGCCATCGGCTTTGCACACGAGGCGACAACTAATATCAGCAATGCTAAAAATAATTTATTCATTTAAGTGGATTGATTTTGTTTAGTGATTGAATGATGTCATCAAAGTAGTTTATCACTAAGAGGGTCAAATATTTTTCTTTTTCTTCTTCACTTCCGTCAAAAGTTTTAACCTCCGTCCAATGCGGCCAACCCTCCTCATCTAGCTTCTCAAAGACATAATAGCCTTCACGACTCATCAACTTGCAGATAGCTATATGCAACAAGCACTCTTTTTCATCCTTCGAAAAATCTTCTCTTAGCTGTCCTAATTCTTGAATCCCAACCAATACCATTACTTGGTTAAAATCTGGAAGTTGCTCCAAATCTAATGCCCCCTTCACAAAATGTCGGATGCGTAACCACTCAAAGTCTATTTGCCAGTCTTCCATAATTACTTGTTGGAAAGCAAAAGTAGGGATTTTTTTGTTTCAAAATATTCTTTTTATCTTTGAAGGAATTGCTTAAGTAAATAGAGAAAACAGCATAAAAAATGAATACAATGGCACAATGCTCTCCTAGTTCACCAAAAGCTGAGATAATTTTTTCTATTTTCGTTTTAATGGAGGTAAAGAACTTCAACCCACGTAAAATAAGTCATCATTTAGAATAGGAAGGCGAGTTTGGCGGGTATAAAACGGCTCTAACCCATCATATGGAAGTGAGGGAGAGAAAGTATTTTCAACTATTGAGCACCGCATTACCAATGGGACATTCTAGACACCGCTGCTTATCACAGTAAAGGTTTTTTAGCTGAATATAGGCTTGTGTTTTATAGGCTGAATCAAAGCCCTCTCCAAGACCCTCCCAACCTTTAATAATCTTATTTTGTTCCGCTGGAACTTCTTCTAAAAGTCGCAGGGCTTTATGCTGTAATTTAGCATCGCCACGTTTTTTACCATATAAAAAGATAAAAGGGATAATCGTATTGATGATTAAGGAATAAATGGTGGATTTGCCCATCTTGCGAATAGCCTTTTGAGACTTACGATCAAATTGATAATGGTTTTCCCAATAGCCTTTTAATTCAATATCAAACAAAGCTACTAAGTCCGACAACTTTGGCGCTTCTAATATCTTTGAAAACAAATGGGCGGATCGATGTATCAATACTGCAAATTGAGCCAGCCGAATAGTCGGAAAATTAGCTGGTCGCAAACGTAAGTATTTCCAGACGACACTTGGAATGGGCAGTAATAAATACTTATCTTGCAAGGATTCATACTCGCGCTTGAGTTGACGGGGATGGATGTCATCAAATTTTTTCTGCAAAAGACCTGCTTGCCCAAATAACAAGGCTTCTAATTGGAACAAATCATTTTTGTGTTTTCCCAAAATTGATAGGGGCGTGTTTGCTGCAAGCATTTCAAAAGCCCCATTATTCACTCTTCCTCCAAAACTCCGTGCCAAAAAGCGATAGAAAGTTGACGCCCAATCATTTTCGGTAATGGTTAAAATCTCATCGATTTCTTTTGTCTTTCGCTCTAGTCGCTCTACCAATAATCGATCTGTCCAAAGGTTTTTAATCAACTGGTTGACTCTAGGATAATGTCCATGGCAAGCCACCCAAGCACGGCTTTTCATCAATTTCAAATAGTTCCCCGTTACTTTTTCCGAAAGGAAAGGCCTCAAGTCTAAGCAAGGAATTTTTTCTTTAGTCTCTCGCAATATCTCTTCGTCCTCATCCACGACAACATGTAAAATTACATTATTATAAGCTGGATCTGCTGAGTGACCATGCTTCTCCCATTCAGAAGCAGAGACATGCATCTCCACATTGCCCGCCCAGAGGGTGTCCCCTATCTTGACTCTGGCGTCCAAAAAATCTGGCCCTGCATTGGTGTTGTAGGCTCCTAGTTCTTGTATGACTATTGGTTCTCCGTCAGTGGTCTGGAGCTCATTTTGGCGAAAGCGACCTAATCGCCAGATATAGTGTAGGTAGTTTTCTTGCATTTTTTTAGGATTTATGTTTATGTGCAGTTTTCCAAATTTGACCCCAGAGGGGGACATGGGCTTTGCGTTCTGGGACATGCCGAGTAGGAGCATGCCGAGTGAGACATGCCGAGTAGGGAGCATCTAACTAACTAGGAGCATCTCCCGGATCACCACTTCTGTGTACTGCTTAATATTCCCTTCCTGGTCTGTATATTTTCGATGTACCAGTTTTCCTCTGACTGCGACTTCTTTTCCTTTGCGTAAAAGATTTTCCATTGTGATGGCATTTTTGCCCCAGCCTACAATTTTGTGCCATTGGGTTTCGATGATTTTTTGCCCTTTATTATTTTCGTAGATGTCCTTGGTTGCGATGGAAGCCGTAGCTAATTTTTTTCCATCGGCTAATTCTTTCACATTTACCTCTTGCCCTAAGTGTCCAATGAGTTGTACTTGGTTGCGTAAATTATTCATTACTTTGTTTTTAGCGTCAATCCCAATATCGGGAAAATGATGTCAAATTGATGACGCTACAAAGATGAGGGACAAAGCAAGTTTTATCCGTTTAATAAACGTTTACTTACGTTTGTAAACGTTTGTAAACGTTTGTAAACGGATATATTATTGATTATTATCAAGTTATACATTATAACAAATACATATACCGTATAGAAGAAGGAGAGTAATGGTTAAGTATTTTTGGTCAAATTCTGAAGAACAGAATTACCTACTAAAAGATTCTTTTTCCGAAAGGAAGTCAATCGTCTGCTAAAGACCATATAGTGGTTAATGTTTTTTCGGCTTGCACAACCGATGACAAAGCCATCTTTTAGAATGGGCAGCATGGATAGTCCGCTTCTTTTTATTAAAAAATCTGCCTCGCCAAGCTTGGTTTCCAAAGATAGGAAATTGGGTAGTGGAGAGAGATAATTTTCTGCGGCCAATTCTAATCTATCCTCAATTAATGCTTGTTCGATGCTTTTTTCTCGAATGATGCCTTCCGGTAAATTCATCGGCCCTAATACTACAAAATCCATACTTGTCCCAGCTGAAAATGCACGAACTACTTCGGACATGGGGGTATTTAAGTATATTTTTGGGAAGTCACTATTCATAATTTCAGCAATGGTAGCCTTTCGCAATACAGCTTCATTGGCAATAGCTTTGTATTCAATGGTTGCCATTACAAAAACAAAAATCCCGATGAGTGCCAAAGAAGGCCAAGTTAAGAGATACCCCCCAACCAACATCGTGACTGCAATAAATTTCCCAATAATAGCCGCAATACGAGTACCGCGCCTTCTTCCAAGTTTGGACGCAAGTCCCGCCCTCAACATCCGCCCCCCATCTAAAGGAAAAGCAGGAATTAAATTAAATCCAACTAACATTAAATTCGCTAGTATTAAGATTTGCATAAAATATTTAGGGCTTGCAAATAGGACTTCAATATCCCCCAGGTTCAATAAGTCCGTCAAAGAAAAATAAAATAAACTGGGGCTCAAGAGCAGCGCGATTCCGACATTCACTAAAGGGCCTGCTATCGAAACGAAAAACTCATTCTTGGGTTTTTCAGGCATACTATTCAATCGGGCGACTCCGCCTATCGGAGTTAGGACTACATCTTGTGTACCAACCCCAAAACGCCTCGCCATCAAAATATGGCCAAACTCATGAAGCAGGACGCACAAAAACAACAATAATACATAGGTCAACAACCATCCTACCGTCGTCAATGACATCCCTTCATATAAGCTAGAAGCTCCTATCCATAACGGTAGTAGAAAAAATGACCAGTGAATCATCACGGGCACATTCCAAAGGGTTGTTATTTTAAAAGCTCCTTTCATACAGCTATTTAACGTTATAGATGAGCAAAGAGTTGTATTTTGGTGCTTAGTAGGTAGAGATTGGGCTTGGAGGACACGGATTGGACGAATTTTCACGGATTTTCCATTTCATCAAACCGATAGTTGCACATTTTTCGCATATTATAAACCTATGGACTTGGATATACTTTCGCTAAATACCTATGCTTGTTAAAAGATAAATTCGTATTTTTGCAACCTATTTGACTTTAACCACTCAAACATACCATCATGTTTTTAATCAATATATATCTTCGATTTGCCATTATGTCTGTCACTATTTTGGGTGGCATAGGACTATGGGCCGCATATGGGACTTGGTATGGACTCCCGTTTATTTTGATAGGTTTGGTCTTATTGGTTGGTTATTTTATGCTGGGCACCGTCCAATCTAGCGCACAAATGCTTCAAACACAGGACTTTGCAGGCGCAGAGAAGCGATTAAATTTGACTTTCAAGCCCAATTGGTTGTATGGTCCAATCAAGAGTACCTACTTCATGTTAAAGAGTACGTTTGCTACACAGCGCAAGGATTTGGGGGAAGCAGAAAGATGGCTAAATCTTGCGAAAGAACAACCTGTTAACTCGGATGATGAACGTGCGATGGTGCTGATTCAACTGGCAGGCATCGAAGCGAATAAGCAAAAATGGCCGGCTGTCCAAAAGTATTTGAAAGAATTGGATGGATTAAAGATCAAAGAGCCAATGATCAAAAAACAAGTGGAGGATTTCCAAAAGGCCTATAAGAATAGGGGCTTAATGAAGAAAGCGGGTCAAATGAAAGGAGGTTATAGACCATCTGGCGGTAAACGTCGTCGCCCAAAGATGAGGTAAATCAAGTCCTAAATAAATGTTAAATCTGTTCTATTAGTTGTTTTTGATGTCAAAAGCTCACATTTTTACATAAGTTAAAACCAACATCTTGAGCACAATTAAATTTTTAATATCATTATTTTTATTGAGTTCTCTTTCCTTGTCTGCACAAGACTTTGAAGATTTATCTGGTGTCGATGCCGTATATTTTGAGGATATAAAATCCATAGAGTATCGAGTCGGCACCGAAAGTAATGCCTACAGAAACGTAAACGATCGCTATTCTTGGTCCCCCGTATTTGCGACACTGTTTACGCCGATCCCTATTTATAATTTGCATTCGGATCAGCAAATTCAATTTGCT
>CAYRVZ010000002.1:11141-34458 GCA_964427815.1 uncultured Saprospiraceae bacterium
GTTTACGCCGATCCCTATTTATAATTTGCATTCGGATCAGCAAATTCAATTTGCTTTTGATGATTTGCATTCCGAAACAACTAATTATTCGTACACGGTTATTCCTTATCTTTGGGACTGGTCAGCCCCTTCGAGTTTAACTGTAGGAGACTATTTAGACGGTTTTTCGACTAGTCGAATAGATAATTTTTTCTTTGCAGAAATAACGACGGCTAATTATTCTTCTTATCGCTTCTCTTTTCCCAATGCAGAAATCAAACCCCTTATTTCTGGTAATTTTTTATTGGTTGTCTATGAAACGAATTCTGAACAGGTCGCTTTTACACGTAGGATTCATATCAGCGAACAAAGTTTTTTCTTTGAGCACGATGTACGAGATGTCAGTTTTGATCGCGACTCATTACAGTACATAAATTTTACAATTAGTTATCCAAAAGAACTAAATCACATCGCCCCAGCGAGAGATGTAAAAGTAATGGTGTTACAGAATGGTCGGTATGACAATGCCATTATAAAGGAAAAACCTGCGCTAGCGATGAATAATAAATTACGGTATGGCTACCAGGATCCCATTGGTTTTCAACCTGGCAAAGAATTTAGGTATATCCAAATTCAAACTTTTGACTTTGCTCAAATAGGAGTGAACGCTGTGCGTAAAGGCAAAGAATCCAATGAAGTTTTTTTGGCTACGCAAGAAGAAAGAATTTATCATCCCAATTTTTTCTATCGGGATCTGAATGGAAAATTTGTTAATATGAATGGCGTAAATAATGAGGAACTAGGGAATGCAGATTATGCTCATGTTTATTTTTCTTTCGACAAACATGATCCCTACTATCAAGCGGATTTATACATTGTCGGAAAATTAACGGATTGGCAATTCAAAGATGAATTCAGATTATCGTACAATGAACGGGATAAAAGGTATGAAGGAGAAGCTTTTTTGAAGCAAGGTTACTATGATTATTATTACGCCTTAAAACATGAAAATTCTGACCGAATTGACATAGACATAACGGAAGGTCACGCCTTTCAAACTAATAACGAATATACCATCCTCATTTATCATACTACCTTAAATGGGCGTTATGATAAATTGGTTGCCATCAAGACGCTGGTGGTTAATAACAATTAAATAATATTTTTAACGACCGAGTTTTTGCCAGATTTAGCGCCCCAAAAATATCTTTAAACTTAATTCACGTCAGATAGGCTTTCAGACACATCGTATACCAAAGTATAATCTAATAGCCTAAATTTTAGTCATTTAAGGTTTTTACTGCAAATAAGAGCCAATTAATTTGTTACGATAACGACTTTGAGAACATCATGTTTGAATCTCCGATTTTTCTAAACTTTGCAAGATTTTAGGAGTCATAGGAATATTTGTTTGAGAAGTATGGTAAATTTAATTATATTTGCTTTCTCAAAAAGCATTCTATTGATGCTTAAGCAAATATTTTTCAACCAAACCACTCAATTATGAAAAAACTAAAACTCATTCTATTAACTACTTTCGGGCTTTTATTCGGAAGTGCTATACAAGCTCAAATATCTGGAATTTTAACAGAATTAGATGGGACTCCAATTATTGGAGCAAGTGTATTACAAAAAGGAACATCTATCGGTACTGTATCAGATTATGATGGGAAGTTCTCCTTAAATATACAAAAATTCCCTGTCACATTAATTTTTTCCTATATAGGATATGGGAGCCAGGAAAAAACATTTGAATCTAGTACCTCTGGAATAACCATCAATATGACAGAAGGCGTAGGTCTTGAAGAGATTGTTGTTACAGGCTCCAGAGCATTTGGAAGAACGAATACGGATACACCCGTACCTGTAGATGTAATTGATGTAGCCAGCTTAGCTTCGAAGGGAGGATTTGTGTCGGTGACAGAGATTATGAATGTAGCTGCACCATCATTTACCTCTCAATCACAAACTGTTTCCGATGGGACAGATCATATTGACCCAGCCAGTTTAAGAGGTTTAGGGGTTGATCAAGTTCTAGTTCTGATTAATGGAAAAAGAAGGCATAATACCTCATTGTTGAATGTAAACGGCACAGTAGGAGCAGGAAGTGTGGGCACAGACATGAACTCAATTCCGTCTGCAGCTATAAAACGTATTGAAGTACTAAGGGATGGCGCTGCCGCTCAATATGGATCAGATGCGATTGCTGGAGTAATAAATATCGTATTAAAAGGTGTGACAGATGGCCTAGAAATAGGAATTAATACTGGAGCAAATATGAGCAGTCTGGGCAATCACCAGGAAGGAGGTATTGATGGAGAAAAATTGCAAATTGATGGGAGTTTCGGTCTGCCAATGGGAGAAAAAGGAGGATTTATAAATATCACCGGCTCCTTAGGGTCTAGAAATCCAGCATTAAGAAATGCAACAAACTTGGAAAAATTATTCGATATTAATAATTCGATAGAAAGAGTTTACCTTGAGAATAATCCAGGAAGTACAATTGCAGACATGACAGGTGATGATTACACTAATGGACTTGGAGACCTGCCTCAAACTTTTATTGATGCAAGTGCCAATGAGGATTACAATGTGTTAGACAATCTTGAATTAGCAGCAAGGAATCAGACTAGAAATGATTACAGATTTAAGGTAGGAACTTCAAAGCTGAGAGAAGGAAAGGCATTTGTAAATATGTCTTTACCGATGTCTGAGACTTCAGAAGTGTATGCCTTTGGTGGGGTAGCTTATAGAAAAGGCTTGGCTTTTGGGTTTTTAAGAGAACCCCATAGACCAAAAGCCAATACAGCGGCTAACCCGAATGGTTTTTTACCAGGGATTAGCTCTGATATTCTAGATAAATCTATTGCTTTTGGGATTAAAGGAGAGTTGGAGTCTTGGTCGGTAGATTTATCTAATACGTTTGGATCTAATACCATGGATATGACTGTTGTCAATTCTACGAATGCCTCGCTAGGAGCCGCTTCACCATCAATATTTCAGGCTGGTGGATTTGGATTCAGCCAAAATACAACGAATTTAGATTTTAGTAAAGCTGTAAGCGTCCTGTCTGGATTAAATATGGCATTTGGAGCTGAACACCGAATGGAAACATTTGAAATCACCGCTGGCGCTGAAAATTCATATTCCACATATGATAATAACGGCATTCCTACAGTAGGCGGTGTAGGCGGAGCGACGAATGCAGCAGGAGAAAGCTTACCAGGAACATCACAGGTTTACGGTGGGTTTACACCAAAAAATGCAATTCGAAGAAGTAGAAATAGTGTGGCAGGATATGCAGATTTTGAATTAGATGCTACAAATAAACTTTTGTTTGCCTTAGCAACAAGGTTTGAAAGTTTTTCTGATTTTGGAAATACTTTCAATTATAAAATTGCTTCCCGCTATAAATTGACTGACAATATAGCTATTCGAAGTGCTTATTCAACTGGATTTAGAGCGCCTTCACTTCATCAGCAGTTTTTTAGTAGAAGTAGTACGGTCTTTGATGCTAATGGCGTAGCCCAAGAGCAAGGGTTATTTACGAATGATAGCCGAGCCGCTCAATTGATAGGAATTGCTAAGTTAAAAGAAGAAAATTCTCAAAGTGTCAGTGTCGGACTTACAGGTAAATTTGCTGGGTTCAGTATTACTGTTGATGCCTATCAGATTGGCATTACAGATAGAATTGTGCTATCAGGAGCATTTGGTCATAATGACAATCCAGAGTTAAAAAAATTATTTGCCGCAGCTGGTGCAGGAAAAGCTAGATTTTTGGTAAATGCAGTAGACACAAAGACTCAAGGGGTTGATATCGTCATTTCGCACAAAATGAATTTTGGTGAATCCATGCTACAAAATAGCTTAGCGGCTACTTTTTCTACCAATGAAGTAACGGCTATTAAAGTTCCAACTAAAATTAAAAATGCAGACCTTTCCGGTGCCTTTTTTGACGGACAGGAAGAAGCTTTTTTAACTTTGGCCACACCTAGATCAAAGGTCGGGTTGACAAATACCTTTACCCTTAAAAATCTGAACATCCAACTTAGAAACACTTACTTTGGTTCAGTTACTGACCCAAATGATTTCGATGGTGACAGGAGAGTAGAAGGGACTGAAGTATCAGCGGATGCTATTTACGATGCAAAGGTGATTACGGATCTTTCTTTAGGTTATAAATTCACTGATGGATTTAGTTTGACATTAGGCTCTAACAATTTGTTAGATGTTTATCCTACAGAAAATAGAGCCGGTGGTCAATCTAATGCTTCTTTTCCCTATTCTAGGAGAACCTCACAGTTTGGATTCATGGGAAGATATGCATATCTTAAAGCTTCTTTTAATTTAAGATAAACCACCTTTCCAATTCAAAAGTTTTGATTAATATTAAAGAAAGTCAGTAATGCGAATTACTGACTTTCTTTTTATAGACAAGTCTATGCAGGCATTTTAGGTCATCAAACAGAAGGGAAAGACTTTTTGAGTGAACCCTTTTAATATTTCTAACGATCGAGTTTTTTCCATATAAACACTTTCGCAAAATATAGCGCAAAAGAAATAATGCTGGTAAAAAGAACAAGAGTCATAAAAAAGGCAAAAGGGTTTACAAACCAATCTTTCAATAAGTAAACCAACCATAAGACTATTGGCATGTGAATAATATATACAAGATAGGACGCATTAGCCATTTGCTTAACCCATTTCTTTTCTTGCGAAAACAAGACTCTGAACAAACCGAAATTAAAAAAGACTAATGACACTGCTGCCCCAATTGTCAGTGCGCTCTCCAAGGCAACTCCAAACACTTCCTGCCGAACGAAATCCTCATACCAGCGGACGATCAAATAACTAAAAACAACTATTAAATAACTTATTATCCTACCCCTAGAAAGGCGTGTTCTATCTTGAAATTGAGTTAGGTTATCAAATACCCACACTCCCAAAACATAATAACCCAAATAATAAAAAACAGAACCCAAAGGCGGAATAAAACTATAACTCCCATGAATACTATCATTGCCCCAAAATAATAATACCATTAATTGCACGACTAATAATACCAAAGGAAACTGTTTAATTACCGTTACTTTTTCATCGAACTTACATAAGTTCCAGTACAGCAAGTGCATCACATAAAAAATCAATAAATAATATAAGAACCAAAAGTGCACAGTATAGCCAAGCGATACAGACCAATACTTCTCCACACCCCAAAAAGTAATATTTTCTAGGCCTTTCATCAAGACAACAAAGCCATAGACGACCCAAGGTGTAACGAGCAGCATGGACACAACAAAAGGAACAAGGATTCTTTTAATGCGCTTTACTATTGCTTTTTTTTGCCCGTGTTTATATAACTGCATAGTCATAAAATACCCCGCAATAATAAAAAAAACAGGTACGCGATACAAATGAATAATAGTCACTATCATATCGAAAAAGAGATGGGTAGCGGCAAATTTATAAAGCCAAAAGTCTTGTGTCGGGTACTCTACAAAAGACAACCCCGCATGCAATACGACACCTAATAACATCATTATCCCCCGTAACGCATCCCAATCCTGTAGTCGATTATTCGGCATCTTCCTTGAGCAATGCCGAAAATGCTTGCGCCAAATCTTCTTTTAAATCCGCTACATTCTCCAAACCAAAACTTAGTCTGACCAGACTTTCATCTAGTCCCATTTCTCTCTTTTCTACATCACACATAGAAGCATGACTCCCCGAAAAAGGCTGAGCAATCATGGACGTAACACAAGCCATTCCAGTCCCCGTACTAAATAATTTTAGTTTTTCTGTGAGCACTTTATATTGCTTTTCATAAGGTTTAGCTAGCTTTAGAAAAATTAATGTAGCATAATCAGATAACTGCTCGCCATCAATTTCAGGATAATAAATTTTTTCTATTTCAACTCGACCTTCCAAATACGTTTTCAGGACATTAGTGGTCTGTTGATGCTGTTTTAACCTCACTTCCAAAGTCAACATACTTCTTCTTAGCAACCAAGCGCTAAAAGGAGAGAGGTTTGCACCAAAATAAAATCGGCTGGAGAGTATTTCTTTATGGATGGTTTGATTATTGGTCAAGACGATACCGCCCATCACATCACTATGACCTGAAAAATATTTAGTTGCACTATGTAAAGAAATATCTGCCCCCACCTTACAAGGCTGTTGAAATAAAGGTGTAGCCCAAGTGCTATCGACTACAATACATGTGTTTGGGTTTTTCTCTTTGAATATTTGGGAGATTTTTTTAATATTCACCGTATATAAAAATGGATTGGTAGGCGTCTCAAAAAACACCATATCAGCTCTCGGCAAATCATTCCATTTTTTCATATCGGTCAAATCAATAATCGATAGTTTAATCTGATAGTTTTCGCAAAACCACTGAAATAGTTTATAGGAGCAACCATACAAATGTTTGTTAATAATGAGGTGCTGTCCGGGTTTCATCAAATTCAAAACAAGGGTAATAGCAGACATCCCGGTAGTCGTAGCTATCGCATATTTTGTTTCCGCAAGGATCGAAACCGCTTGCTCAAACTCTTCAACATTTGGATTATTCTTACGAGAATAAAAAAAATCTGAATGTGCCTCAAAAGCACTGGCTTGATATATTGGGGTAGCAATAGGTGCATCATTAGAAGTATCCACCTTGGCATGTAAAGATTGTGTCGTTTTTTTCATTTTTTTTTTTAATCATTTAAAACTGGGAAATGGGCTCTATCCAAAACGGGTAGAATGGTAATCTCTGTTTCTTTTTCCATTCCTATATGCATGCCCGTTTCTTCATTTCCCGAACGGGATAAAATCAATCGGTCTACACCTTCATTCATTTCATAATACTCCGACACATTTGACGGAATTCGGGTTACGACCAAATGCCTAGACCCTGTATGTTCATTGGTTAAGATAATATGCACGCTATTGACCTTTTGAGACCATTCAAAATCAATCATTTTTTCAGTCGTAACTTCCTTTTGATTTTGTTGAAATACTTCACCCAAAATAGCAGAAGGTGCACCACAGCGAGCACAATTATTGTGTTCATCTAATCCCCGATTATGCACCGTCAAACCAAAACGCTGTACCAACATGGAATCGCATTTTTCACAAACAGTATTACTTACGTTATCATGATAAATATTTCCTAAGTAACAATACTTAACCCCTTCTTTCAATGCTAAATCTCTAGCGGCTAATAATACCTCCGTACTGGTTCTAGGCTCATGATAATTAAAAGCAGGATGATAAGCCACAAAATGCAATGGCGTGTTCACCCCAATGTTTTTAACAATCCATCTAGCGGTGTCGGCTGCATCCTTGCCATTGTCATTTAATCCTGTAACAATCAATTGACTAATTTCAAGGTGGCAGTCGCTTTCACTAATTTGCTTTATCGCATCGAGAACGGGTTGCAAACGACCTTTGGTTACTTTTCTATAGACTTCATCATTCATAGATTTTAATGAAATACTAAAAATATCGATGCACGCAATTAATTCTGCCAAGGGTTTACTTTCAATATACAGAGCCGACTTATAAAGTGTCTTAATCCCATTTTTTCTAGCCAATATGGAAGTCTCCACTACAAACTCCTGCCAAACAACTGGATCGTTATAGGTCCAAGAAATAATATCAATATTATTTTTCAACGCCATATCCACAACTGCTTGTGGGCTGTATAATTTCACGTTTGCCATATTGAGGTGCTTGACTTGAGAGGTTTGCCAATTCTGACAAAAGCTACAAGCCATCATACAGCCCACATTCCCGAGGCTTAATATTCGCGCACCCGGTCGGTAATGATATACCGCTTCAGTTTCGATGGTTTCAATGGTTGCTTCAATTGATTTTCCAAAATTATAAGTATATAAAGCATTCGCTTCTCTACCTCTAACTTTACAAAACCCATCTTGCCCCTCTTTCTTTAGTTGACAATTTCTAGGACACAGGTGACAGACCACCACATCCTTCTCTTCGTTGTAAGTCCAATAATCCGCTACCCTTTTATTATCTTTTAATATCATTCTTCAATTTTTAAGTCCAATAATTTCAACATATCCTCATAAGGAATGGATAGTTTACTTTGAAATAAATCAAGGTAATCCTCTACCTCAATTTTGATAAATTCTTTTTTCACCACATACCAACCTATCAAAATGTTAATCATTCGTTCATGTCCGAAAAGAGCTTTGCTCTGCTCAGAAAAGTTCCTAATGTCTAAATTTGAGAAATGGGTTGTTATGGTTTTTAGTACATTTTCATCTGTCTTGTTTTTGCGAAAGCGTTCATTATAAAATGGAAAAGTAAAATCATTAATAATCATCTGTGTATCCTTTTGATAAAATGAATCATAACGTAATACTTCATTTGCCTCCAAAGCTATTAATAAATCTAATTCACCCTTCGGGATAATCGGAGCAAAAGCTTCTTGTTCAAATTCAGTTTCAAAAATTCTAATCATAGCATAGACCGCTCCTCTCTTTTGCGCACCTCCTTTAAAAATAGCGCCTTTTGAAAATAGCCCTGCCTTCAAAATAAGGGCTTGCAAAATATGATAAAGTGTATTTACCCCTTGCCCGCCGATTCCTACTATTAATATATTTTTTGATTGCTTCATGGTCTTCTTTCTATTCCCACATGATGAATAGCATCTTTGGGGCAGATGTGGGCACAGACGCCGCACCGTACGCAAAGGTTTTCATCTGAAAATAACATTTCATTTTCATCCATTTTAATTGCAGGGCAGGCTAATTTTTCATAACACAATCTACAATCTCCACAACTATCTGCATCTATTTTTACTGTAAAGGCATATGGCTCCTGCCCTCTTTTCGCATTGGTTATCAATGCACAAGCTCCTCTTGCCCAAATGACACGTACGCCTTTTTTTACCTCAATTGCCTCTTTTAAGGCATTTTTCATTTGGTCCTTCTCGAAGACATTGACAACATTAAAATGCTGGACACCTATGGCTTCCAAAAATGTTTCTACTTGAAAGCCCTTGCCTTGAGTCGGTGAATACTGGTGCCCCGTCATGGCTATATACTGATTATCAAAAACAATATGAATCATATTGATATTGTTCTCCACTGCACTTTGTAAAGAAATCATCCCTCCATGAAAAAAGCTTCCATCTCCACCCGTAGAAATTACTAATTGATCACTAACCATCGCTATGCCTTGTGAGATTCCAATACCCGCATTCATGCAAAGTAACCAATCAGCTTTATAGGGCGGCAAGGAAGAGCAGCCGATATCTCCACCCAAAACAAAATCAACATCATCTAGCACATCTGCAATGGCATAAAAAGAAGCTGTGTGTGGGCAACCTTCACAGAAAGTTCCTAATCGCTCTTCAATCTCAAAAACAAAATTTTCTTTTTGAGGTAACGGTTTAGAAAATTTATCTGCAAAGTGCTTCAAAACAAAATTGCGATCCAACGCTCCATATTCTGGAAAATGGCTTTTTCCAAAAATCTTGCAGTTCAATTCATTAAAGCAAACTTGCTTGACCATTGTTTCCAAAAACCCATCTTGGTCTTCTACAAAAATCAACTCGTCTTTATCTTTCGCAAAATCAATTATTTCTTTTTGGCTAATTGGGAAAACTCTTTTCACTTGAAGTAATGCCACTGCTTCTTGTAGATTTAGTTTTAAAATTGCTTCCAATACATAACCAAAAGCTAACCCCCTAGTAACTATACCTATTTTTGCTTTTCCATTAAAATGACTATCCGTTGCGTCCCCTAATTCCGAAATATTACTAATTTTCTGAACAAGAATTTTATGGTTTGCAACTGCTTTTTGCCCGACATTGATATACCTTTTTTTATCCTTTCTAAATACAAAATTATTTTTTATCGGGCTGTCATTCATGCGCTGAATAGAAGCCACCGTATGTGCCAATTCGACTGGAATAAAAACAAAAACGGGTGTTTCAAATGCTATTGAAATCTGGTAAGACGCTCTGACTTGAAGATATATCTCTTGCACACTAGTCGGTTCATACAAAGGAAAATTAAAAGCCTTTGCATACCAATGTACATCTTGCTCTCCCGTACTGGAATTGGCTCCAGGATCGGTTCCTACAATAACTACTAACCCACCTTTCACGCCGCTATATCCCGAGTACACTAATGGATCCGCAGCGATATTTAATCCCACATGCTTCATGACTAACATAGATTTCGCTTGCGCAAAACTAGCCCCCATCGCAGACAAGGCGGCAATATGTTCATTCTGGGCATCATTAAAAGCCATAGAAAGACCATTTTCTCGTTTGAGTTTCTTCATGGCTTGCTCCACCTTTGTAACCGGCGAACCTGGGTAATGGCTAAAGAAACTTACTTGCTCATCCATAGCCGCATAAGCAACGGCTTCATTCCCATTTACTAGTATTTTATCGAAACCCATCATGACTTATTTTTTTATTTTCCACGTACCGATCATACTTATCTAACAAGTGTAAAAGGAGTGTAAAATCACTAATCAACGTAACAATAAAAACTACTGAACAAATCAAACCGAAAATAATAATCGGCTTAATACTGCTAATCGAAAACAATCCAAAGCCAACTGTCAGAATCAAAGTGGTCGTCAACATTCCAAATCCTAATTCTTTCAAGGGTTCCTTTCTTACTACCTTACGGTAAAAAGCATGGATCGTATCATCTACAATCAATCCCAAACAAATGACAGCAGTCACGGCCGTAACAATATTAATATTGAGCTCAAACCCAACAAAGATTATAAAAATGACAGAAAGTGGAATTAGGTTAGCTAATAAACCAATCAACGACTTCACCCAGTTCCGAGTTAAATAATAGAAGACTAGGGTCAAAAAAAGTGTCGATAAAACTAATGATTGAATCAAAGACTTAGCGACCTCCTTATTAACAAAATCAAAGATCAAGGCCGTACTACTCAATAAAATATTTTCTATTGGTAGTCCATTCAAAACGGCACGAACATCATGTTCCATTAACGGTATTATATTGGGATCTTTAACTTTGATTTCAAATCTTTGGGTTAGTCCTTCATTCGTTTCAAAATGCCTTTTAAACCCACCGAATTTTGAAACATCAATGGGCAGCAAAAATCGGCCTCTCACAAAAGAATTAGTCTGGATGCTTCGCACTAACTCTACCCCATTAATACTTTTAAGTTTATCATTAATTATTGTTAATACTATGTCCTTACTTGCCGTATCCCTCAATGTAAAGACTAACTCCATCCCTATTTGAGAATAATAATTCGCTTTCATCTCATCATGCTGAGTTTTCGCTTCGGAATTCAGGGGCAAAAATATCTCAAAATCATTCTTGAATTGTAGTTGAGGCAATAAGTAGATGGCTACAAATAATAATGGTAAAAGAAGGTAGGTAAAAAACTTCGGTCTTTGTTCAAAAAAGACTGTGGCCTTAAAGAAGTGCCGATTAATGCGACTAGGCTTGAACCATTTGATAAAAACAAAAGGAGTCACCAAATAACATGATACAAATGAAAGCGTGATAGCAATAGCTGCAATTTGCCCAAGATGCACGATACTCTCTGTATCATTTACACTCAAGCTAAAGAAAGCTACAGCAGTGGTTACAGAGGTCAACAATGAAGGGGTAGCATATTTTTGATATACCCTTTTTACTTTCTCGGCTAGACTAGAACCTCCGACTATACTCATCCCTGTCAACAAATGTATGCCGTCTGCTACGGATAATACAATGACGACAGGCAGAACCATTAACGTAATCATATTAAATGGTTTACCGTACAATTGAAAGACAAAGAAAGTGCTCAGCAAACTAATCAGGACGGTTATCACCAAATATAGGATGCTGAAAAAACTTCTATAAGCAATTAACATTATCAAAATAAAGGCAAACAAAACACTCCATATAATTCGCAGTAAATCCTTTAAAAGCACTTTATTAATTGCCTCTTCAATATGAAATGGGCTCGTAATGTTCATCTTTTTAATAGAGTCAAAGGAACTAGCGGCTAAGGCTTTATCTATTTTCTCAACAATTACTTTTGCCCCATCTGCTTCAATTCCCAATACTACTAAAAACGATTTTTGGTCCTTACTAATCAAATCTCTAAATAGTTTTACTTTCACAAATTTCTTCATGGCGGTTTGAATGGTAACTGATTGCCGTTTTCTCCCAGAGTAAAATACATTTGACAAGTCCAACACAGATCGAACCGAAATCGTATCAAAGAGCGGTTTAAGGTTTTTTTCAAAACCCTTCAAGTCACTGATTACTTCTGCAAGGCTTACTTCATTGGGAACGACCTCTATCAATACTTTATATCCGTCTTGAAATAGAGAATCAATATTCCTATAATCACGGATATATCGATTTTCGCGTAAACCGGCCGATTCAAATGATCCATCAAAAGAAGGTGGTCTAACTTGAGATGCTAATAATAGCAAAAAGAAAACGACGCCAAAAAAGTAACGTTGGCTATTCAGAATGATATGTTGAATAAGACTATTCATTTTCATTTTCTTCATTCTTGAATAAAATCCCATCTACTGGATGAGGGTATTTATTGGTTCTCATTATATCTTTTTCAACTTTCAAATCCCAGTAACCGACTTGAGGATAAATATGATGCTCATAATGCAATCCATTATTCATAAAAAGACGATTGTATAATTTACCATAATAAGAAAAAGCCATTTGGTGCTTTTCTGTTGGCAAATGCTGTCCGTAGTTATGCAAAGCGATGAACGACCATCCCAAATAAAACATGACGCCATATAAGAGAGCATACACCCAATAGAAATAAAACAGCACAATTAAAACCAATAGATTGATAAAACTTTCTTGTATCATTTTTCTATGATCCATTTCACTAAAATAGCCTTCTACTATCGCATTTCGGATATGGGTTTGTAATTTTTCGGGGTTTAAGAACCATAAAAAAACATATTTAAAAAAAGGTTTTGGATTCGTTATATTATCCACCTCTTCATAAGTACTTGTCATGTCCCCTACTTCGTTATTATACTTATGGTGATTCAGATGCTGCAACCGATAAAAATGAAACGGTAACCCTAGATTAATTGTGATTATAAAATCTATCAATCTTTTTAAAAGCTTATTTTTGGGTTGGTGATGCACATGATGATGAAAGGAAATATGCAAAGATAAACTCATAAAAATTGCTGCCATAAACACAAATAAAATTAACACCACCCAATGGGCTGTCCCAAAGAACATAGCCCCTGCAAAAAAGAATATTTGCAAAACGGGATAGACCAGCAGGTTTAATTTATATCCGACATTCATCTCTAACACTTTTCTAGTTTCAATTTTAGTGAGCCAAAAAAATCATGATCCTGTTTTAAAAATTGGTTTGGGGACAATACACCATTCCTTTCATGGTTGCCGGCTAAGATCGTTTGTACAAAGTAACGAATTATTTTTGCCGTAAGGCGATACATATCTTCTCCTTCTAGCTGCATGTTGCGCACAAAATTTACTCCTTTCACTTCGACAACAATAATAAATTTCTGTTCTTCTCTTTGTTCTACCGTAGGACCCTTTTCATTACGACTCCTAAACTTGCTAATTACTTCATCTTTAGTCTTGGCGGGAGGCTTAAACTTCATGAAACTAGCTTCTTCCTTATCGACCAATAAAAAAGATCCGATGTCCTTAGCTTTCGTTTCCCACTTAAAAAAGCATATTTCTGGTAATGGATATGGAATAGCCGTAAAAGATCCGATTTTTTGCCACCCAATATCAACTATTTCCACATCCTTAATCGGAACTGCTTCCCCGTTTTCAAATAAGACTAGGGGATTATACTTTGCTAATTTCATCGTCAATTTTGTCCCCGGGGAGGGCTTTGCTTTACCCAAGTGGTAATAAGACATAATGGACTGGACACTGGTATCACCTTCAAGTAATTTATTCGCCATCAAATTGGTCAAAACAGATTCAAAAGCACAACTATGCAAAATGGTTGTCTTATTTTTTTGCGTAAGATGATGAAACATATCATAGGAATTTTGCACAAAAAAAGATTCTCCTGTCAAATCTAAATAATATTTATGCTCCATCTTGACCAATTGCTCTAGCAGGTGCATGGCGGTTTCTGCAAAAGGCCCGATACAATTAATAAAAACATCAAACCGGGTTAAAATATTCGCAACCTGCTTTGGGTCTAACATGTCAAACTGTTCATATTTCAAAGGCTTAGTCAACTGCTTTGAGAGATTACTAAGTCTAACTTCATCTCGTCCCACGCCCACAAAGTCAATTTTTGCGTGTATCAATTCTTCACAGATTAATTGCCCTGTATATCCGTAGGCGCCCAAAACTATTATTTTCATTGTTCAAATTTTAAGTGAATAGAATCAGGCGGATAAACATGTCGTTCATTAGGTACAATCCGACCTGCGGCAATAATACTACCGCCCCCTACTTTAGATCTATGTCCATAAGCAATCCCCAAAAGAGGTTGCCCAGAATCAACAATACCAATTGAGGTTGGGATTTTGATGTTTTGTTGGTCTAGTCTAAAGTCACAATTAATCACGGCAAAACAAGCGCTAGATTCTCCAAATATTGAAAATTGATAAGGCCCATGAATGAGAAAAACGGATTTATAAGTTTGGCATAATTC
The DNA here is from genome assembly GCA_964427815.1 of uncultured Saprospiraceae bacterium. GTDB lineage: Bacteria > Bacteroidota > Bacteroidia > Chitinophagales > Saprospiraceae > HyVt-613. Next base: position 25,773 of record CAYRVZ010000002.1, read on the forward strand.
AATAAAATTAGAATTAGAAATAAAAGTTCCTGCTCCTAAAACAGAATTAGCTACAACAACATTATCGCTAATAGTGCAATCCTTTCCAATCATAGAAACTCTGATAACGGCCCCTGCTCCTACCCGAACATTGTCTCCGATAATCGACCCCTCAATAATTGCAGAAGGATGAATAAAGCAATTTTTTCCAATTTTATTAATACTTTTCAATCCTCGATAAAAAAGAAAAGCACCTAGTCGTCCTTTTTTATTTTTAAATCTTTTAAACATCCCTTTCTGCAAAGCAATAGTTCTATTTAAATTCATAGCCATATTCACTTGTAACAAATGAAAAGGCGACAGGATATGTGCTGCAAAACAATCGCATTGATGCATGGCATATCGCCCCCCTTTTACTACTTGCTCAGGGATACTTGCGGCGTATTCATATACCACTTGTGGCAATAAACATTCTTTTATTGGTGTTTCATTTAGAACGTACTTAAAATCAAATAAAAAATCGCTTGTTTCTTTTTTAGAAGGCAGTATAAATCTGCGATTAAATTCATTGTCTTTCAAACCAAAAGCAAGACTCGTCTTTGAATTTTTAATTGCTTTTATCGCTTGCGCAAAAAATGATCTAGTAAAAAATAGATCCTCTGAGAAAGCTAGATATTCATCCTGCTTAACCTCGTTCAAACTTGACACATCTGTTAAAGTCCACCCAAAAGATTCAACAATTTCTTTTTGGATTATGCTCAGTGATTTATACAGAATAGGAACCTGTCCTATTACTTCTCCAAACCCGAATAATCGTGTATTTGCTATGACTCGAAATGCAATCATTATCCGACTTTAACCTCTAACTGGTGCGCCACTAATTTACACAGCGAATGCACTGTAAACAAATTCATTAATTGATGAACCGTCAAACCTTCTACAAACAATGCAGGATCTACTTCCGTCATATTAGCCCTTAATGTTTCTAGGCCTTCTTTGGTCAAAACTCCCTCTATCTCATATGGTTTCCCCTCTAACTCCCCTTTAGATCTTTTTTCTAGATCGCTTATTTTTAATTCAATATTATATTCAGATTCTAATTCAAATAAGATATCAACCATATCAATAGAATCAATTTCTAAATCACCAAACAAGGTATTGTTCAATTGAATATCCTTAGACTCAATGCCACAAGACTCATCAATTACTAGTTTTACTTTTTCAAAGATGCTGTCAAAATTCATTTTCATTTTTATTTAATTAAAGAGAAAAACCTCCATCCACATTCAACACATGCCCTGTTATAAAAGACGCCATTTTTTCAGAGGCCAAAAAAAGGACAGCCTTTGCCACATCTGAAGGGCTACCATACTTTTCCAATGCGGTATTTTCTATTATGGAACCACCGATTCTTTCCCTCAAGGGAAGGCTCATCTCGGTATCAATTACCCCAGGACACACCGCATTAACCCGTATATTTTTTCTTCCGACTTCTTGCGCCAGGACTTTTGTAAAACGCTCTAAACCTGCCTTGGCAGAAGCATAAACAGAAATACCTCTACCTCCCTTTCTTGATGAAACAGAAGAAATATTAATAATACTTCCTGCTCGTTGCTTCATCATATACCGTAATACAGCACGTGACAAATAGATAGGGCTTTTTAAATTAATATCGAGCATTTTATCAATACCTTCATCTTCAAGCATCAAAAAAGGCGCCTCCTGTGCATAGCCTGCACAATTAATCAGGATATCTATTCTAGCATATTGCTGGGCAATATTTTTCATAGTTTCTTGAATACGATTTGGGTCCAGAATATTCGTCTTAATACCCATCAGCTTATCGATACTCACTTGACCTTTTAGCCAAGTCTGTAGTTTTTTATATTTTTCATCATTTCGATGCAAGACAACCACCGTAGATTCTTCTAACAAAAAAGCTAATGCGATAGAGCGTCCTACTCCACCCGTCCCTCCAGTCAACACAACGACTTTATACTCAAGTTCTAAATTCATTTTTTTAGATTTTTTAATACCAAAGAAGTATTCACTCCGCCAAAAGCAAAGTTATTTGTAATCGCATATTCCATTCTTTTATATTTATTTTCTTTTACGAGTGTCACTTCTTCATCCAAAGGATTTTTAAGGTTAATATTACCTGGTACAAAATCATTTTCAAAACAATTTAGCAACACATTAAATTCTTGAATACCGGCTGCCGCAATTGCATGTCCGTGCCTATTCTTAGTAGAAGAAATATCAATACCAGATAGCGAATCCTTGAATACCGACTTAATGGCGGCCAATTCAATAGCATCATTATGTCTTGTAGCCGTTCCATGCGCCTGAATGTAATCAATTTGATTGGGTTTTATTTTTGCCTTCTTTAGTGCCAGCTTCATGGCATTTTTCATTTCAGCACCTGAAGGATCTGGAGCCGTTATTTTGTATCCATCTAACGTGTTTCCATAACCCAAAAACTCCGCTATTGGAATTAAATTATTCCTTTCGGCAAAGGAAGCAGAAACCAAAACAACCAACCCTGCTGCTTCACCTGCCAAAGTTCCTTTACGATTTTTATCGAAAGGTGTACATGCTATTTTTTCTAACTGTTCAGACTCTGGGATCACACCTAACTTCCCAAAAGATGCCATCGCTATTGTATTAATAATCGAATCCGTGCCGCCACAAACTGCCACTTCAATATTTCGACTTTTAATTGCGTCAAACCCAAAAGCGATTGCTTGGGTGGAAGAGGTACACGCTGTCAATATCGTTTTTTGCATGGCTCCAAGTCCCATTTTTTCGGCAACGTATATAGCGTGAATATCATAAGGATTCCAAATAGTATTTAACATTCCTTTCATGGTATTCTGAGATACAATCAAATCTTTCAAATCTGCATCCCCCGATTCAAACAACGCCAACAGCTCTTTTTCAAACAATCCAAATCTTGTCACATCCGCCCCAACGCCTAAAAAAACACCTCCCTCTTCGGGCTTAATATTTTTAACAATACTATTAAAACGTTCCTCCGCAACTTTATAACAAGCCACTATTAATTCAAACTTTCGGTCATACTTGCAAGTATTAACAATGCGTTCATCCTCCTCTCGGTACAAATACTTTAGGTCTTTTGGAATCTCTGCCCCTACCTTAAAAGGCATCCCACTTGCATCAAAAGAAGTCAATGTACGTCCACCCAATACATTATCTTTCAATCCTTGAAAAAGGTTACTTTTCCCAAATGCAATGGGACTCAACAGCTCATAGTCGACTATATATACCTGTTCCTCCTTCATATTACCTTTGTCAATTGAACATAAACTTCTCGACCGTATGGATCTCTATCCACTACATCTATCACCTCATGCCCATCTGCTATCAACTGTGTAGCTTTTACCATGCTCATCATGAGAGAAGCAGCACCAAAATTACCATATTTCTGATTCCATGAGTACGAACCTAACCCGATACTATCCGCTATTTTATTATTAATATTAATTTCTTCCTTTGTAAATCCACCGGAAAAAATGAGCATTTCTGGCTGTGTATCCTTAAAGAAATTTGCCCAAGCATTCTTTCTTCTCTCTCCTAATAAAGAAGGAATTGCTACACCTGCTTTATATTGTGTAATTTTTGCCATTGCGCCATTGCGCTCTTTTTGCAAAAGGATAAAAGAACAAACTTCACTCTCTACCCAAGTATCTGTTTTTTCATAAAAAGGGAAATAATTTAAGGCAGCATAAACGCCAGATCCATTTGCGCCACCAACCATTGAAAACTTTGCATCATTTAAAATGATATTTTGGATACCTGCTTCTAATGCCGAAAACCCTCCGTAAGAAGTTGTTCCGAACGTGGAATTATTACCTTTAATTTCTGTGTATTGAGCAATAAAGCTCATAGTTGAATTGGTGAGTGTTTCTAATGCCGTCAGAGGCGACACACTTCTAAAAACTTGCTGCAATTGAATAGTTTTATCATCTACTCCTGTAATATTCTTCAATGCCTTAATTGCTCTTTGCATATTTTTATTTTCTTCCTCAAGGAAGGAGCCGTTAGCAATAAAAAGACCCATATTAGATAACACTTCTTTTGGGAAATCTAATTTCTCCAACATTTCATTAATGACGACAATGGAAGAAATCACATCCTTTCGCATAATCTTTGCATCACTTCTTTTAGGATAAAACTTATGTTTACTATCTATTGATAGTCGTCCAAAATGTCCTTTTAATTTCTTCTTTTCAGAAATAAATACTTCTTCAAAAGAGTCCGGAATCTGATAATGATATGATCTAATATACACAGACATTTACTCAATACCTTTAAAAACGATTTGAATAAATTCCTCTCGCCTCTCTAGGAAGCGACTTGGGCCAATCTCCTCTATAGTTGCGATGCTAAAAGATAAAGTTGCCTCCGCTTTTAATTCACCCTCCACAAATAGGTCAACTTTGCCAACTGCCCGTCTTTTGTCTAATGAAATAAGTTTTGCTTTCAGGATTGTTTGGTCACCAGGCTCTATAACCGATCGGAATTTTGCTTTTTGAATAATGCTCAACAGTGGAAAAACTTTTAGTTTATCGCCCCAATTTTCATAATAAGAACGCTCCACTAAGAGACCAAAAAGTTGAGCCATCGACTCTGTTAGTAGCACACCCGGAACAATCGGATGTCCAGGAAAATGGTCAGTAAAAATCTCATTATCCAAGCTCCATGCCTTTATACCCGTTATGGTTTCATTGAGCACTATATCCGTCACTCTATCAATCAAAAAAAATCTCATAGCCGCTATTTAAGTAAGAGACAAAGGTACAAAAACAAAGGTACAATATTTAGCATGCTTCATAATCTGCTTTAACCATTTGATATATGCTCTTTGTACTCCAAATATATCTGTAAAATCGGGAATCGTTATCTTGACCTTTAAAAAGGTCAAAGCATTTTAAAAAAACAACCTATAACACCCTAAATATCAAACAATTACGAAAATGAATCGGTTATTTTTTTTTAAACCTATTTCCGAAAGGTCAATTAATCCTTACCCAAAAGGCTATCTAGTACCGTTATTCGTCTTAAATAACAGGCTCTTTATATAAAAAGCTTTAGTCAATATTGACAGTTACCCTAACTTGGCTCTAAAATAATTGTAATGGCTAGAATACTCACCATTTCCCTCTTTCTTTTTTTTTGCGTAAGCCTACAAGGTCAAGACAGCTGGTCTCTAGAGCGGTGCATCCATCATGCTTTGGAGCATAGCCTTTCCATCGAACAAAGCAAGCTAACATTGGCTAGCAACAAAATTCAATTGAAACAATCAAAGGCTGCTAGATATCCAAATTTAAATGGAGGTATTGGCTTTTTTGAACAATTTGGGCGAACGATAGATCCGACGACCAACTCTTTTGCTAATAAAAAAATCGGGTCCAGCAATTTTAACCTTTCCTCTGGCGTCGTCCTTTTTAATGCGGGCCGAATTAATAATACCATTCGGCAAGCACAAATAAATTTGGAGTCCGCAACTTGGGATGCGAAAGGTGTCGCTAATGATCTGGCGTTAAATGTTGCCTTAGTTTATTTACAAATTCTTTTTGCGGAGGATCAAGTCGATAATACCAAGAGCAAACTAGCCATTGCCAAAGCTCAATTAAAAAGAACTCAAGCACTCATTAAATCGGGTAGCCTAGCCAAAAACGAAGCCTTAAATTTTGAGGCGCAACTAGCCACCAGCGAACAATCTTTAATCATTGCTGAAAATACTTTAAGCAATGCTTATCTCCAACTCAAACAAATGTTAAGGTTAGATACTGAAGATGAAATCCAGATTGAAAGACCCGATGTCAGCTTAGGCCAAGTAGATCCAGACCAATTCAATACCGAAAGGGTATATCAAAAAGCACTTATGGCTCAACCTAATATCAAGGCATCTGAGCATCGAATAAAAAGTAGCGTAGTTGGCAAAAAAATAGCTAAGTCCCAATTGTACCCTTCATTAAGCCTCAGCGGATCGTTTTCGTCTAATGTTTCTACGCTTTCGCGAAAGCTAGATGGCACTAGAATAATTTCGACAACTCAGCCTGTTAAAATAAATGGAAATCCTGCTTCATTAGAGATACCACAGCTTATTCCCAATTTTATTGATAATCCATTTGGGGATCAACTTACCGAAAATTTTGGTCAGTCTATTGGCTTGCGCCTAAATATTCCAATATACCAAAATGGACGGACAACCGCTTCCATCCAACAATCAGAAATTAGGGTATTACAAACAAAGGTCGCGAATGAACAAATCAAACAAAAACTAAAAAGCGACATTCAAAAATCCATCACAGATGCGCAATCTGCTAAACGCCAATATACTGCTGCAGAAAAATCTGCGAAAGCCACCCAAGCGGTTTTTGAAAATACCCAGAAAAAATTCGATATTGGTGCTGCAAGTTCATTTGAATTGACAACATCCAAAACCAATGCTGATGTTGCTCAATCACAATTTACAAGTTCCAAATACAATTATTTATTCAAGCTAAAAATCATTGATTATTACCTTGGAAAACCCATTAAACTCTAAGTCCTTAAAACAATCAAAATGGCAAACAAAAAAAACAAAGGCCTATATATTCTACTAGGACTGATTGCGCTGCTAACCTTCATAGGCATAGGATTAAATAAGCTAAAAGGAAAAAAAGGCATTCCCATTCATACCGCTAAGGTAGAAAAAAGAACCATACAGGAAACCGTTTTATCCTCCGGAAAAATCTACCCGAAGACCGAGGTTAAAATTAGCTCTGACGTAAGTGGAGAAGTTGTCGAACTTTACGTAATGGAAGGCGATACCGTAAAGGCTGGGCAATTATTAGCGCGAATAGATCCGGAGGCTTATGTCTCCGCCGTAGAACGAGGTCGTGCCAGTGTCAATGCAACAAAGGCTCAAGAAGCGAATGCTCGCTCACAAGCCGAAGGTGCAAATGCCCGCAAAACACAAGCTGAGGCGCAACTAGAACAAGTGGAAGCACAGTTTAAAAATACGCAAAAAGTTTATGAAAGAAATAAAGTACTACTAACTGATGGGGTTATTTCCCAAGCCGATCTTGACGCGGCTCATGCAGCGTATCTTTCCGCTTCCGCAAATGTAAAATCTGCACAAGCTTCCGTCTCCTCCGCAATATCTGCGTACAATTCTGCCCAAGAAAGTATTCGCGCAGCGGGTTACAATATCAATAGTGCCAGCGCAAGTCTAAAAGAGCTAAACACCAATTTGCAGCGAACCTCTATTTATTCTCGCATGGCAGGAATTGTCTCCAAATTGAATATTGAAAAAGGCGAACGGGTTGTCGGGACACGTCAAATGACTGGAACAGAAATGATGCGTATCTCTGATTTTTCAGTGATGGAAGCACAGGTAGATGTTAGCGAAACCAATGTCCTCCAAGTAAATATTGGCAATAAAGCGACGATAGAAATAGATGCTTATCCAGACAGGAAATTCACGGGAATCGTTTCGGAAATTGGGAATTCGGCTAGCAACTTAGGCGCTTTAAGTATTAGCTCCGATCAAGTTACCAACTTCAAAGTAAGGGTACTTATTGATGCAAAATCTTATGCTGAATTAATAAAACCCAACAAGCCATTCCCGCTCCGTCCAGGTATGTCCACCAATGTCGAAATATATACCAAAGCCTCAAAAGGTGTTTTGTCTGTCCCCATTGCTGCCGTTACGACTAGAGAAAAAGACGATGAGCATTTAAAAGGAGAAGACAAAATAGAAATTGTTGTCTTTCAAATATTCGGTGATACGGTTACCCAACAGGTTGTTAAAACGGGCATCCAAGATGATGAGTTTATTGAAATAATCACGGGTTTGGCAGATGGAAATGAAATAGCAAAAGGTCCCTATAAAACGGTTTCCCAAAAATTAAAGAATGGAGATAAAATATCGATAAAAAAAGAAACTGCAAACAAATAGTTTTTATAAAAAAGGAAAGCTAGTTTGACTAGCTTTCCTTTTGTTTAATTATCAAAAATCGCGCAATTTAGTCAACTCAATGGTATAAAATTTATCTCCGTAAATAATCAGTGCGTAATAATTAGCAGCGGATAACATTTTGCCTTTTACTTTTATCAAATTTTCATCAATTTCAATATCAATGTCCATTCTTTGCCCTATTTCATTGTAAAGTATAACTGCATCTACTTCATCTGTGGAATTTAATAGAATCGTCACATCTTCAAAGAATGGATTTGGATAAACTGCCGCTACTTCTATGCCACATTTTGAGTCAATCATATCGACTGGGCTGTATTCATACTCACCATCTTCATCAAAGACTTGCACTCTATAATAAACTTTTCCATTGGGAGCAATAGGGTCAAAATAGCTATAAAACTCATTACCAGGAGTAAAGTCAATAGTTGTGATAGGTAAGAAATCAATTCCATCATAACTCCGCTCCACAATAAAATAAGCAGCATCGATATATTGACCAAAAACGACCCAACTAATTTGGGTCTCACATTCTACAACCTCCGTCGTAAATATTTTCCAAATATCCGCTAAGACAGTTTTTTCACAAACTGCTTTCGTAAACTTCGTATGATGATAAAGATCCGTAAATCCAATTCTTGTTAATTCAGATGCTCCTAACATATTGAAACTTTCCGTAAGCGTACCTTCAGTTGTTTCTTCGTCACAATCAAATCTTGA
>CAYRVZ010000003.1:0-31190 GCA_964427815.1 uncultured Saprospiraceae bacterium
CGCCTTTGAAGATTCCTTGAGGGTGTCAGCACCTGGATTATATTGCGTAGTGGTGACAGACGAAAACGGTTGCACCGCTATTGCTTGCCAGAGTGTCAACCAAGATGGAAATAGCGTTTTTTGTAATGGAATATCCACAGCGGGAGCGATTACGTGTGTCTATCCAAGCCGTAAACTCTTCCCAGGTGTTACGGCTAATGATACGATTACCTATAGTTGGACAGGACCCGATGGCTTTGAGACTAGCGACACCTTCCCGACTATTATGTCGGGCGGGTTGTATGAACTGACAGCCACCATCCCGAATGGCTGTAGTTGTACGTCTTCCATAGAAGTAGAAGAGCGTTTGGCGTTGGACATAGAAGTACAACAGGTGATAGATGCCACCTGTGGAGCTAATGGGCAAATCATTCCTAATATTTTAGCGGGAGCGGTAGAACCTTTTTCTTCCATCCCCGAGATCAATGTGGATTCTTTAGCTAAAGGAGATTATGTGGTGGTGGTAACCAATGGTGATGGGTGCATGGATACCGTGGAATTTTCCATTGGCGGAGTAGCACCCATTACGATAGCAATAGATGAAGTTTTGGCTGATCACGGGTCTAATGATGGGGCTATTTCCATAACGGCATCGGGCGGAGTGGCTCCGTATGATTTTGTTTGGAAGTTGGGAACGACTGATGTTTCTACTGATGAAGATCCGATGGGTCTTGCCTCTGGGTTTTATCAATTGAGCGGTTCGGATAACAATGATTGTCCATTTACAATGGATTCTATTGAGGTTGTTTTGGTTAGTGATGTGGTAGATGTCGCTTCCGCAAAAAATATTTCATTGGCTCCCAATCCCGCAGGGGACTATTTTGTAATTAAAAATACAAGCCATACACCGCAGTTGATGACTGTTCGTATTTTTAATATTAATCACCAGTTAGTGAAGGTTTTTGAATGGGTCGGAAAAGAAAAGCAAATTGACTTAAGTTCTTTTCCAGCAGGAGTTTATCAAGTACTGATTCAATCTGGAAACAAAAGGGCAACCAAACAATTAATCGTCAGAAAGTAGGAAATCACTTCATCTGTGATGAAAAATTGGCCTGTAGGAACAAAGCTTAAGATAATTCTGTATTACTCCAAACCGAACCATGATCCAGTCTTACTTACGCACATACCAAGGTATTTCCAAAAATGTCTGGCTGCTGTCAATTATTCTATTTATCAATAGAACGGGGAGCATGGTACTCCCTTTTTTGTCTGTGTATCTGCATGATGAAATGGGCTTATCGCTATCAGATGTCGGATGGATATTAAGTGTTTATGGATTAGGAGCCATGCTGGGATCTTATGTAGGTGGTCAATTGACTGATCGATTTCATTATTACCCAATCATGTTGTTTTCATTGATTACTAGTGGTATTTGTTTTATTTTATTGCAGTGGGCAAACGGGTTTTATCTCTTTGCGGTAATGATGTTTTTAACTGTTTTTTTTGCCGATTTATTCCGCCCAGCTTCGATGACAGCCATGGGAGAATATAGCGCGCCAGAAGATTATACACGCTCGGTTTCTTTGCTTCGATTGGCGATTAATTTGGGGTATTCGATTGGTCCCGCCATCGGAGGGTTTATTGCCTTTAATATGGGGTATGTAAGCTTATTTTGGATTGATGGATTGACCTGCCTTCTAGCGGCATTGGCTACGTATATGTTTTTGGAGCATAAGGACAGCCGTCGAAAAGAGAAGAAAAGTAAGGCAACTTTGAAATCAGAATCTCCCTATCGTGATAAATCTTATGTGATGATGATAGTACTAGTTTCATTGATGGCTCTGGTGTTTTTACAAATACTGACGACCCTCCCTTTGTACTTTAAAAAGCAATTTGGGATGAATGAGGATAAGATAGGTTTGTTGCTTGCGCTAAATGCTTTTTTAATAGTACTCATCGAAATGCCCATCGTTCATAACCTAGAGCCCAAGGGGAAAAAATTAAAAATATTTAGACTAGGAGTACTGTTGATTGGGTTGTCTTATTGTGTGTTTCTGCTTGCGCCAAATTGGATTTGGATTGCAGTCGTCAATATGATACTATTATCCTTCGGAGAAATTTTTGCCATGCCTTTTTCGAATGCATATTGCATGGATATGACCACTCCAGAAAATCGGGGCAAGTATATGGCGCTATATTCCATGGCGTATTCTTTTGCTTTTATTTTGGCACCCGTACTCGGTATGCAGATTGCAGAGCGGTATGGCTTTCCGACCTTGTGGGTGGTTTTATCTGTTATTTCCTTTGGGACTATTTTGGGCATTAGTTATTTGCGGCGTTTGGCATAAGATTTTATAGGAATGTTGAACGAAGAGTTTCCCGTTTCTTTTAATATGACTTTTTTTATCAAAAAAATCACTACATTTAAGCTTAAATACTAGTTATGAAAATTCAACAACTCCTTTTTTTACTCCTTTTTTTACAGGCTAGCTGTGCTTCTTTTGATGTCGAGAATGTTACTGCTGATATTTGTAATTGCAATGCAGATTTAGTGAAAGTCAATGAAGAAATTAAGAATAAGGTAACGGCAAATTCGCAGAAAGAGGTAATGGCTCTTTTTGTGCAAGCAGGAAAAGTGCATGAACAAACAAAAAAATGTATCCTAAGCCTTTCCAACCAACACGGAAAACTAACCCAAAAGCAATATGCTTCTATTTTATCAAAATTACGGGCGGATTGTCAGGAGGCCATAGAGCCTTTTCAGAAAAGTGGCTGGTACCAGAAGAAAGAATAACCCAAAAGAATAGAAACGAAGTACAGCGTCCTTTTCTTCACCTATTTGCCCTTTCTTCACGTCATCAATGCCTAACCATCAATAATTTACTGGCTACGATATCTCCTGTCTTAAGCTTGACAGTGTACAAGCCATTGGGTAAGTTAAATATGTTAATGGGTTCGTTGGGAGCAATCATTTGTTCTGTGAACAACCGACCGGTCATGTCATAAAGACCAATTTGGATGTTTTGATGAGTATCGGCCAGAGTAATTGTAAAAAGGTCTCTAGCTGGATTTGGAGTAATAGTGACTTTATCATTTATTCTAGCTTGTGTGGTTGCCACTATCTGCATGTTAAAGGCTTGCATAAAAGTGACAACCTTGTCATCTTTATTGCCGTTGGCTTTGTTTGCTAATACCGCAGCAGCATAAAAATTCACGACCGAACCTGTATCTGGGGCCTTCCATTGAAAACTCCATGTCGCATTATCGGTGCCATCGTAATTTTGTGGATCTGAATGACGGAGATATTGTCGTCCACTGGCCTCTTGGATATTAAGGGGATCGGAAGAAGCAGTGATAGAGAACTCTCCAGCCTTCTTGTCAGCACTATTTAAGGCGATCATTTCAAATCCTGCATAAATGGGGCTTCCAGCCGATTTTTTGACATTCAAAGTAAGGTCATACGTTTGTCCAGGAATAATGGGCGCAGTTAGACCCGATAATTCAATAAGCCCATCTATTGTGGTGGATGCCTCAGAATGGCAATCCATGCAAGTGCCTTCATTGGAGGCACCTGTTTTGCCTGTTGGTGGTTTTGATTTATAGCTAGAAAGATACAGGATACTCGAAAAGCCCAATACGACAAGGACGGGCACTTTGATGGGCGAAAAAAAGTAATTTGGGTTTTTCATGGTTCTATTTTTTGTACAAATATAAGAGTAAATTATATTTGTACTGGCTTAAAACTTCGTTTGTCGTGATTTTTGCAAAAATGATGAGCAAAAAATGGCATAGATTTTATTTATAGCAGAAGCCTATCCAATACCCCTTTCAAATATTCACCATGCGGATAGACTATCTTTGCCGTTAAGTTACTTGATGTTTGGAGCGCCTCCTCCAATTTGAAAGCGGCTTGAGAAACACTATGAACCAATCGGGCTGCGCTCATTTTTTCCGCCAGGTAGAGCTGCTCAGGTTGCCCAGGAGTGGGTATGAAAATAATTTTTGTATCCGCTTGTGCAAAAAGACCTAGCGCCGCATAATCCATTATTGTACTGTACCCAGATCTAGAAATAATGGTTCGACTACGGGCAATAAGTTGGTATAACGCTTCAGACGAAGCAAAAGGGATGAGGTTTATATTGCGGCTCGGAGCAATGGTTTGAAGCGATGGTTGCCCGCTAATGATGGTTGTATTTAAGGTGGATGCCGCAAACTGTTGAATGAGTTCTTTCTCCAAGTAACTTCTCTGTGGCTCAGGACCTGAAAGGATCGCTAAGACGTCGATGGTTTTGTCCTGTGGTATTATTTTTTCAAACCTAGAAAGCCCCCCAATATATTGTACCTTTAAGGTAGAACCATGAGATAATTTTCCCGCAAGGGAAGGTTCTTGTGGAAAATCTGGCACCCATATCTCATCGAATGGCTTCATCAAAAAGCGATTGACGGAATTGATTCCTTTTTCCGCCAGGGGAGACAAAATGTTCAGCTGATGGGTAATAAAAATATTTTGGGTAAAGGGAGTATGACAGCCAAAACGATTGTCTGAAATAATTATCTGCGCTTGGATGGACTTGGCTAACAGCCCAATCGCCTTTTTCTCCTGCGGAATGGTGCGAAGCATATTTGCGGCAAGGCTAAAACTATTTTTGTAGAGTTGCTTATATTTATATTGAATATGATACGAAGGCAGTGACGTGGCGGGTAGCGTCGGAAATTCCTTCTTGAGGACAGCCAATGCATCTCCGTCAGAGGCCAAATGCACTTTCACCCCACGCCCAATTAAGTGCTGGATGATGGGTATCATTCGGGTCGCATGACCAATACCCCAGTTTAAGGGTGCAACGATTATCTTCATTTAGCGTTATGCTTAAACAAATATAAGTGATATTAGATTAGACCTCCTAAAAAAGTCGTTTAATAGCTACTTTTTAATGAAAAATAACCAGCATCATGAGCAAAAAAATCTTTATCGTAGTCCTCGTCTTGACAACTCTAGCCATCACCATGAGTTCATGTCGTTCTAAGAAGTGTAATTGTCCAAAATGGGAGATTACAGAATAAAGTCTGTTGATCTATTTGGACAGATCTTATTTCATCCGAATTTCATCCATGTTGGCATCATAAAAATGATACTCTAGCAGGTGATAATCAGGTTCTGGTGTCACTTTAATCCACTTATTGTACTTCATGTACCACTTCATTTGCGTGTTCGGAAGCCCTTTTTTGATAAATGCGTGTACAAAAGGATGTAATCTAAGGGATAATTTTCCAGCAGGTCTTGACTCAAACAAGAAATCAATATCTCTTTCTATTTCGTCCATCAATAAGATAGACGCATTCACCTTGCCTGTACCTTTGCAGACGGGGCAATGTTCAGAAGTGTTGATAGTGACGGCGGGTCTAGTTCGCTGGCGGGTAATCTGCATCAACCCAAACTTACTAAGCGACAGTATCGTATGCTGCGCACGATCCGTTTTCATGAAATCGATCATCTTGTGATATAGATCCTTACGGTGTCTAGCGTCACGCATATCAATAAAATCAATCACAATTAGCCCACCAATGTCACGCAACCTCAACTGTCGCGCAATCTCTTTGGCTGCTTCTAGGTTAACGGAATAGATCGCTTGCGCTTGGTCCCGTTTGCCCATTTTGGGTCCACTATTGACATCGACGACGTGCATAGCTTCTGTACCTTCAATGACAATGTAGGCACCGCTTTTCATGGTGGCTGTTTTTCCAAAGGAAGCTTTTATCTGTCGGTTTACACCAAAAGTCTCAAAAATGGGTCTTTTACCGGTATAAAATTTCAGAATTTTGGACTGATCCGCTGCAACATTTGCAAGAAATGTCTTGATGTTGTCATGCAAACCTTGGTCATTGACCACAATCTTATTAAAAGAGTCTGTCAATAAATCACGCAATAAGCTGATGGGCTTATTAAGCTCACTCAATAATTTCTTGGGTGGTTCGGCATTTTTGAGTTGTGCATGGATTTTTTCCCATTTCCCAATCAATTGGCTCATTTCATCATGTAGATCAGCTGCTTTTTTGCCTTCCGCTGCTGTACGGATGATGACGCCAAAATTTTCAGGCTTGATGCTTTCCATCAAAAGGTGTAGCCGTTTACGTTCTTCTTGGTTGTTGATTTTTTTGGACACCGCTACGGTTGAATTGAACAAAGTCAAAACCATATACCGCCCAGGAATCGTGATTTCACTAGTTAATCTAGGACCTTTAGTAGAAATAGGTTCTTTAAGGATTTGGACTAGGATGGGCTCCCTATTCTTTAAAACTTGAGCGATTTTACCAGTCTTAATGATGTCTGGTTCTATCTCGAAGTTCCGAAGATTGGCTGCAGGACGATCCCCACCTATAGAGGTTCTAATAAATTTCTTGAGCGAATTTAGTTTAGGACCCAAGTCACTATAATGTAAAAAGGCCTCTTTTTTGTGACCAATATCCACGAAGGCTGCATTGAGCCCAGATACAGTTTTGGACACCCTGCCCAAAAATATATCGCCCACCATAAAGTCGTTATTCGCTTTTTGGCGATGAATCTCCACTAACTTGGAGTCTTCCAAAAATGCTATTTCTACTTCGGTGGGTGATGAATTAATCACTAACTCTTTGTTAATCATCTTCCACAATTATTTTAATGCAGAGGTAATAGATATTTACAATCCAGAATAGGATTATACACCGATAGGGTTTAGCTAATTCACTAGCTAAACCAATAAAAAAGGCGCTTTTTAAAAGCTATCTAAAAATGAAGAGTGACAACGCCTTTTGGATCCTTGATTGGTGTTGTGGAAAATAGTAAGCCCTCAATGTCTTGCTATATAGGGGTTTAGGCAAATTGTTTGTTCAAATTTGCGCTAAAGCGAACTTTTACTTTCGCAAAAGACTTACTATTTAATGGATATCAATTTCTGATTGATATCTGAGATCATTACTGATCAAATTCTCTTTACTTCCAACTCACTAGAGGTAAGCCTTGGGTGAAGCCACTCTTTTATCTCTGCTGAGATAAAAAATATTATTTCTTTGTCTTATGGCGATTCTTACGGAGTCTTTTTTTCCGTTTGTGAGTCGCTATTTTATGACGTTTTCTCTTTTTACCACTTGGCATAAAACCGTATTTTTGATTATAGAATTGAATTTACTAGAAACAATTCAATGATTGTTAAAACTGATTATTTGGTCGGTAACGCCTTTACCTTCTGGCGTACACTTTCCACAAATATTTTGGCTGGTTTAAAAGAAGGTATGTAATGTTCTGGTATTACAATAGACTTCCCTTTTTTGATATTTCTACCAATTTTTTTAGCTCTCTTCTTAATGACAAAAGAACCGAACCCACGGATATAAATATTCTCTCCACCCTCCAAAGTTTCTTTGACTTCTTCAAAAAAACTTTCTAGAGTCACTAAAACGTCCACTTTCGCGACGCCTGTCTTCTCAGAGATGGATGCAATAAGGTCTGCTTTTCTCATTACTAATTGATTTTAAACCAGTTATCAAACAATTACTACTTGTTTTCTAGCGGTTTGCAAAGGTCGGCTTTTTTTAGCTAAAAATAAAGTCCAAAAGGGATTCTTTTACTAAGAAATCGAATATTTGCTACTAGGCTAATAAAACAAGGCTTTTTTCTTTGTTGATTTCAAAAACTGTTTTTTGAAATCAATCTTTAAGGTAAAATTAAATGGTCATCACGGTTGATTTTGTTTCTATGATGCTGAATTTGACTCTGCCCTTCTCTTGCAAAGGTAGAAAATTATTTTAACAATCCAAAAAAAATTATTCATAAACTTCACAATTGCAAAGATTTACGTGCCTTAAACAAAAAAGGTTGCCTCTTATTGCCCTGCTTGTTCAGAAACGCTTAACTTTGTCCTTCAGACTGATATAGGCTGTACACCTCCAAGACAATGGTGGGTGTTTTTTTCTTTTAATATTCTGCTATGCTCTTTTCTATGACGGGTTTTGGTCGCTATGAACTCAAAACCTCTGACAAAACCGTTTCTGTCGAAATCAAATCCCTCAACAGTAAAGGATCCGACATCAGAGTCCGCTCCTCTTTGAGGCTCGGGGACAAAGAGATGACCTTGAGGAAAATGATTACGGATTCACTCCAAAGAGGCAAAATTGATGTCATCATCGAAGTCGAGAAATTAGAAGATGAGGCGAATCATTCTATCAATATCCCACTTTTTAAGCAATATCACCAAATCCTACAATCGCTCTCCACGGATTTAAATATCAATGATCCCAATATGCTTCAAGCTATTTTGAGAATCCCAGCGGTAGTCGATTCTAGCAATGCGCTCATTTCTGATGAGGACTGGGCAGATATTAAGGATTGTTTCAACAAAGCAGTTGTTCATTTGAAGTCCTTTCGGCAAAATGAGGGAAACAGCATTCGCAAAGATTTTGAAGAGAGCGTTCATAAAATCAGTCAAGCGCTAGCCGAAGTGGGAAAATATGAACAAGCCCGTATAGACAAACAAAAGTTGCGTTTAGATAAGTTACTCTCAGAGCATTTGGGTTCTGAAAATATAGACGCAAATCGCTTTGAACAGGAAATCCTTTATTTTTTGGATAAAATAGATATTTCGGAAGAAAAAACTCGACTTTCTAAGCACTGTCACCACTTCCTAGAAAAGTTGAACGACAAGAAGAATCAACGGAAAGGTCGTGTGTTAGCATTCATTTCGCAAGAAATGGGCCGGGAAATTAATACACTTGGGGCAAAAGCCAACTCGTCAGATATGCAAGTCCTCGTGGTGAAAATGAAAGAAGAGCTAGAGAAGATAAAAGAACAAATCTTGAACACACTTTAATATGCTAAGTATAGGAAAGAAAACCATTGCTGTAACTGCGCCTTCGGGGGCAGGGAAGACGACTATTGTTCGGCATCTAATGGAGCATTTTTCAGAAATGGCCTTCTCCGTCTCAGCGACCACTCGTAAGAAAAGACCTAATGAAAAAGAAGGGAAGGACTACTTCTTCCTATCGGAATCGGAATTCAAGGAAAAAATAAAGAACGGAGATTTTGTCGAGTGGGAAGAAGTTTACCCAAATGTCTTTTATGGAACTTTAAAGTCAGAAGTCGAACGTGTCCAAAACATAGGCAAAGTGGTGGTATTCGACATAGATGTCAAAGGCGCCATTAATCTCAAAAAAGCTTTTAATGATTCTTGTCTGACAATATTCATTAAGCCTCCTAGTATTGAAACCTTGCGTGAAAGGTTAATGAACAGGCATACAGAGGATGAAAAGGCCATTGATAAAAGGATTGAAAAGGCGGCTTATGAACTTGCTTATGAGGATAGGTTTGACATTACACTGACCAATGATGTTTTGGAGAAAGCACTTATAAATGCAAAAACTATCGTAAAAGCTTTTTTTAATCTAAAATTACCTTTATAATTGCCCTTAAATAATTCTATATATGCCGTTATCAGTCACAGAAGGAATAGAAATCAGCGTAACCGCTAGGTTTGAAATGCATGAATCCAATATTCGGCTGGAAAAATATGTCTATAGTTATGAAGTGACCATCACAAATACGAATAATTTTCCTGTAAGATTAACTAAAAGAAAATGGCGTATTTTTGATGCTAGTGGAAGTATCAGCCTTGTACAGGGTGATGGTGTCATCGGAATAAGCCCAGTTATTAAGCCAGGAGAATATCATCAATATAGCTCTTGGTCGCAAGTCAAATCCCCGCTCGGTACAATGTCCGGGTCTTATCTGATGGAAAAAGAAGGCGGAGAAAGCTTTTGGGTCGAAATTCCTGAGTTTTATCTTGTCTTTTTTGGAAAGTTAAATTAACACTAAAAAAGCCCATTTAATTCTCCTTCTACCTGATTGATAATGTAGCCCAAATCCTCCGCATTATTCACGAAGTCAATATCATCTGTTTTGATGATTAGTAGATTACCTTCGGTGTAGTTATCAATCCAATTGTTATAGCGTTCATTCAATTTTTTTAGATAATCTATGCTGATGCTACCTTCATAGTCTCTGCCCCGTTTGTGAATATTGCCCACTAATGTAGAAATATCTGCACGCAAATAGACTAATAAATCGGGGGGCTTGACTTGGGCGCTCATGGTCTTAAATAGATCGAAGTAATTATCAAAATCTCGCTTCTGCATCAAGCCCATTTCATGTAGATTGGGGGCAAAGATGAAAGCGTCTTCATAAATAGTCCGATCTTGGATGATGATTTTATCGCCTTTTTGGATGTCAACGATTTGGCGGTAACGACTATTAAGGAAGAAAATCTGAAGGTTAAAAGACCAACGGTGCATGTCATCATAAAAGTCTCCTAAATAGGGATTCGTTTCGGTGTCTTCATAATGCACCTCCCAGCCAAAATGCTTGGCTAAAAGACCAGTCAATGTGGTCTTGCCAGCGCCTATATTTCCAGCAATGGCAACATGCTTTAGAGATTTAATCTTACTCATAGTGTCAACTTTAGTGGCTAGTTTTGAATGGTAGTGGTGTGTTACTTGGGCTTCCTGCTACAAAAGTACAATGTATTTAACAATTAATGAAAGGAAATACCAAAAAGTGTGCTTAACATATTGTACAAAAGGACAAGGCACAATTAACAGGACAGAAAGTGCAGATAAACCAAAGCAGTTTATCATCATTAACGGCGCTTCCTTCCTAGTAGCTGTTGGATTAGTTGGAAGTATTGACCTAGTCGCTATACGAGCAAGAGGATGGAGTGTGGCTCAGTACGAATACTATCTCGCTTCCTCGCAGCTAGCTGTAATCCTTAGCTTCCTCAATTCCTCACGCTTCGCTCAGCGATGAATTTGGTGGAGAAAAATGACCTTCCTATCTAATTATTACCCATGAAAACGACTTAATTCCTATATTTGTCTTGCATTTTTGCGCAAGCTAATCCATGCCTTATGTCTCAAAAAATCATTTTCGAAACGAAACATTTGCAGAAAACCTACACGCTTGGGTCTGAAAAAGTGCATGCTTTGCGGGATGTATCCCTAAAGATTTATAAAAATGATTTTGTGGCTTTAATGGGACCATCGGGTTCGGGCAAATCTACTTTTATGAATTTGATTGGTTGCTTGGACACTCCGACCAAAGGGGATTATTTTCTCAATGGAAAGGATGTCAGCAATATGAATGACAATGAAATGGCGGTCGTTCGGAATCAAGAAATAGGCTTTGTCTTCCAAACTTTTAATCTTTTACCTAGACTCACGGCTTTAGAAAATGTCGCGTTGCCTCTTATTTATGCGGGGTATTCCAAATCCGAAAGACTGGACATTGCCCGTCAAAAATTAGAATCCGTTGGGCTAGGGGATAGAGTCCTACACAAGCCCAATGAACTCTCTGGAGGTCAACGCCAACGGGTTGCCATAGCTCGCGCATTGGTTAATAGCCCAGCCATTATCTTAGCGGATGAGCCCACGGGTAATTTGGATACGAAGACTTCTGTGGAAATAATGGGCATTCTAGAAAAACTCCATGAGGAGGGAAATACCATTATTATCGTGACGCATGAACCGGATATCGCTGAACATACCCATAGGATTATTCGTTTACGGGATGGACTAATTGAATCGGATGAGGTGAATCCTACTCCTGTTCGAGCTTATTCGAGAACTTAATACCCATTGTAATGGCTTTTAAAATATACACAAAAACGGGAGATTTAGGCGAAACTGGACTTTATGGAGGTAAGCGGTTGCCCAAAAACCACGTCAGAATTTCCGCATACGGAATGGTCGATGAGCTGAATGCGCATATCGGACACCTTCGAGATTTAATAATAAACACAAATCAGCGAACGGAATTGCTGCAAATACAGCATACCTTATTTAATGTAGGAGCATATTTGGCTGCTACTAATAAGATGATTGCAAAGTTGCCCAAAGTAGGTGAAGTAGATATTACTTTTCTCGAAAATTCTATTGATGAAATGGAAAAGACTTTGGCACCTATGGTCGCTTTTATTTTGCCAGGAGGGCATCCGACAGTTTCTTTTGCCCATATCGTACGGACGGTTTGTCGCCGTGCAGAAAGAGAAACCGTCGCCTTACATCACGTAGAAGCAATTGATCCAATTCATTTTCAATATTTAAATCGATTGTCAGATTATATATTTGTATTAAGTCGAAAAATTGCAGCAGAACTCAAGGTAGCAGAAGTCAATTGGTTGCCTAAAAAAGAAAGCTAAAAGCGACGAATCCTATAAATTGCCTACCTTAGCTGTATGTTAGATAAAGTGAAATCTATAACTTTACAGATTCCCAGATTTGGGAAGGTCGTGATCCCTTTGGCGGCCATTTTCTTGATTGGTTTTTTGATGCCCCGAGAGACCCGTTTTCCCTATGAGTTTGAAGAAGGGGAGGTTTGGCGTTATGGGGATATGATTGCCCCTTTTGATTACTCATTGTATAAGTCTGAAGAGAGCATTCTTACGGAAAAAGAGCGAATCCTTGAAGGGTTTAGCCCTTATTTCATGATAGATAATCAGGTGCAGTACCGCATGCAAACTGCTTTTTCCGAGGGTTTTGATCGGCAGATGCAGGAAGAGAAAAGCAACCCCGCTTATTCGGACGTTGTATTTCAACAAAGGGCTTATAAGTCAGTAGGTAAAGGGCTTTTGTTGGCTATCTACCATGCTGGAATGATTGGGCAGGATAGCATACTGAATGGCAAGGATAACTCTTTTGTGATTAATGTGATCGATGGTAACGCGACCTTTAAGCGAACTTTGGGTAATCTGTATAATGCGCGCACAGCTTATGAGTTTATTACAGATTCTTTGCCGCATACGCGCATTCGAAATCCTGAGTTTTTACTTCCATTGCTGGAAAAGGGGCTTTTGCCTAATTTGATTTATAATGATTCGCTTACGCAAAAATATCAAAATCAAGAGTTGAGCAGCTTGTCTAAAACGGTGGGTTCTATCAAAGCGGGCGATTTAATTTTGGCAAATAATACTCGGATCAGTGCAGCCGATTTTCAAAAATTATCTTCCCTCAAAAAACATTATGAATCTGGGCAAGAAGGTCAATACACCGACTTGTTTATGATGCTTGGCAACTTTGCTTTGATTGGCTTGATATTATTAATACTGTACGTCTATTTGCGCAAGTATAACGAAGATAATTACAATCGATTTGGGGACTTACTATTAATATTCCTTTGGCCTGTTTTCTTTGGTTTATTGTCCATATTTGTTGTGAAAAATGCGAGTATTAGTCCGTATTTTATTCCATTTGCAATTGTGCCTTTAGTGACGAAAAGTTTTTTCCCAATTCGGCTAACCATGGCTTTGCATTTAGTGGTAGTTATTCTGTCAACGTTGATATTAGGATTGGGTTTTGATTTTTTGATGATGCAATTATTAGTGGGTG
The DNA here is from genome assembly GCA_964427815.1 of uncultured Saprospiraceae bacterium. Taxonomy (GTDB): domain Bacteria; phylum Bacteroidota; class Bacteroidia; order Chitinophagales; family Saprospiraceae; genus HyVt-613. Next base: position 13,387 of record CAYRVZ010000003.1, read on the forward strand.
TGGTGGCTTTAATTGTTAGCCAAGAAACACGCTATTGGGGGCATTTTTTTGGCACCATTGGTTTAATAATTTTAACTTATGTTGTGTTGCTATTTTTGTTGAGTTTTGTAAAGAATGGAGCGGTGGCATCTGTTGATTTTAAGTGGATTAGTTGGTTGATGCTCAATGGTTTATTGCTTTTGATTGCGTATCCTCTGATTCCATTATTTGGCAAATTATTTGGAAAGTTGACAGGGATTCAATTAGCTGAATTGTCAGATTTTAATCACCCTTTATTAAAGGACCTTTCAGTCAAAGCACCGGGTACTTTTCAACATTCTTTGCAAGTTGCAAATTTGGCGGAAGCCGCCGCAGATTCCATAGGAGCAAATGCTTTATTAGTGAAAGTGGCCGCACTGTTTCATGATATTGGAAAAATGAATAATCCAATGTATTTTATTGAAAACCAAAAAGGAAAAAACGCCCATGATACGATTTCTTCAAGTGAAAGTGCAAAGATTATAATAGACCATGTAGCAGACGGAATAAAGCTGGGCAAAAAGCATTCTTTGCCAAAGGAAATCATCAGCATGATCTGGTCGCACCACGGCACTAGTCGAGTAGAATATTTTTATAGAACAGAGATGAAAGAGAAAGGGGAATCGGCTGTGAATCCAAAAGATTTTACCTACCCAGGGCCTCGTCCCAAAACGAAGGAAGAAGTTATTTTGATGATTGCAGATTCATTGGAAGCGGCCTCACACTCTTTGAAAGAGCCAAATGAAAAAAATCTAGACGAGTTGATTAAAAAAGTCATTGCAAATAAAAAAAGTACCAACCAATTTGACGAAAGTGAAATGACTTTCTTAGAATTTGAAACGATTATAGATACCATTCGCAGGCGCCTACATTCCATTCACCACATTCGGGTAGCGTACCCAGACTAGCTCGGTCGTGATTCAAATATCCTGCGGTGTTTGGATATCACAACGAAGCCTACCAATTATTTAGAAATCTATCCGGAGTTGTCAAAGGATTTTGCAGCAAAATTGCTACTTTTGCATTCAAAGAGAAATTAATCATGCGACCAAAGAAGATCATAGCTATAGACGGGCATTCAGGGTGTGGAAAAAGCACTTTGGCAAAAGCAGTCGCTGATGCTTGTGGCTATCTTTATATTGACTCTGGGGCGATGTATCGGGCTGTTACGTGGTATTTACTAAAAGAGCAAGTGGACATTAGTGACGAAGCTCAGGTCATCAAAGCTATCGATGACTTGGACATTACTTTTGTAAAAGCAGAGCTGGGGGATCATGTGGCCGTAAATGGGGAGGATGTAGAACGATATATCAGAACCATGGAAGTGTCTAATCATGTAAGTCCGGTGGCTGTTTTAGGCTCTGTGCGAGACAAATTAGTTGCTTTACAGCAAAAAACGGCCGCTCAAGGAGGTGTCGTCATGGATGGTCGAGACATCGGGACCGTTGTATTTCCCAACGCAGATTTAAAGATATTCCTTACCGCAGATGTAGAAACCAGAGTGGCTCGCCGAGTGAAAGAATTATTAGAAACGGGTAAACCTGCCTCTGTCACCCAAGTCAGAAAAAATCTTGAAGAAAGAGATCACATCGATTCCAACAGAGCAATTAGCCCACTGCGCAAAGCAGAGGATGCAATTGTGATTGATAATTCGAATATGACGAAAAGACAACAATTGGCTCATGTTTTAAAACTAATAGATTTATAGTTGCTAACGAAAGAGAAGCTTGGGAAAGTCGTTCATACTTAGGCTAAGAAAAAACAACAATATTGCTAGCAATCCAAGTTAAATGCTCAAAAAGCCTTACTTTTGAAAACAAAATCACTAAATTATGACTAGATTATACACCGTCTTGATGCTGCTACTTGTTTTTACCGCTTGCCAAGATAATAAGTTAGACACCACGCAGTTGAAGGCAAATTGGACATTAGTTGAAGGTTTTAGAAATGATAAGCCTTCCGATATGCTAGAGGGTATTTATTTTAATTTTAGTGAAAATGGCACCGTGGAAACTAATTTTATGGGCGTAGTAGAACAAGGGACTTATCAACTCGCTGAGGCAGAATTGACCCTAGAAACTTCAAAGAAAACTAAGTTTAAGGTAATAAGTCTTGATGGGGATGAGTTAGTATTAAAAGCTAACTTGATGGGGACTAGCTTTCGGTTTGAATTGGAAAAAACTAAATGATGATAAGAACGATTCTTTTGTTGGCTTGCGGGGTTCTTTTTTTTAATTCACCCATTTTTGGACAACCCAATAGAGCCTCTGTTCATCAAGACAGTGTGTGGAAAGTAAACTATCAAAAGCGTATTAAAAAAGCCAAACTATTTGGCATTTATATCCCACAAAATATGGGTGATGCGCACCGCCGCCTATCCAAATTAATCTCTCCAGAAGCCAGGCAAAAGTTTGATATGATGACGGAAGATCAGGTGGCGCATAAACTTTTCTTTAGCCTTGGAAGATGGATTATTTTAAACTGGGGATTGGAAGAAGGGTCAAGGTTGAGTCATGATTTGCGCAAGCTAGGACTCTCTCATCCTGAGGATATGGCCCAATTCCTAATGATTACCTACCATCGCAAACGACAGCGACTCCCGTTTAATGCCAAACCCCTCATAGATAAACTAGTTAAGGCTAGAAAGGAAGAATGGCAAAAGCGGCACAAAGTTATTTCTATTCCAGCCTCCGATTAGTACCTAATAGAAAAAAAGATTTATTTTTTCATAGCGGAGCTTTTAATATATATAATTGATTTACAATAGATTGAGCGGTGTTTTTGATGCCACCGCCTACCTTATATATAGGTAACAAAATAGCGGTTCTTGCGTAAATCTAAAATCCTTGTTATAAATTGTTATACATTTGCATCCTGAAATAACTTGGAGTCATTTCCTCAAATGAAAAAAAACACCTAATGGCAAAAAATCTGTTAATAGTTGAGTCACCCGCAAAAGCTAAGACAATTGAAAAAATCTTAGGTAAGGATTTTAAAGTTAAGTCTAGTTTTGGTCATGTGAGGGATCTAGAGAAAGGTAACAAAGCGGTAGATGTAGAGAACAATTATACGCCTAAATACATCGTCTCTCCTGAGAAACGAAAGGTCGTAAAAGACCTGAAAGATTCTGTCAAGAAAGCGGATGAAGTATGGCTCGCGACGGATGATGACCGCGAAGGAGAAGCTATTTCTTGGCATTTGTGCGAAGTGCTGGGACTAGATGAAAAAACAACTAAGCGGATTGTTTTTCGAGAGATTACAAGTAAAGCCATCCAAGCTGCCATCCAAGCACCGGGTCGATTGGACACAAACCTAGTGAATGCACAGCAAGCTAGAAGGATTTTAGATAGATTAGTTGGGTTTGATTTATCGGGATTACTTTGGCGCAAAGTCAAGAGTAAATTGTCTGCAGGGCGAGTACAGTCCGTTGCCGTTAAATTATTGGTTGATAAAGAAAGAGACATTCAAGGTTTTTTGCCCGCACCTTATTTTAAGTTAGAAGCGATTTTTGAAGAGAAAGGACCTAGCGGGAAAGTAGCAGAATTAAAAGCTAAAACCCCTAAAAATTTAGATACAAAAGAAGAGGCACAAGCTTTTTTGGAATCTTGCAAAGGGGCAACTTATTCGATTGCTGATATTCAGATCAAACCGACTAAACGCAAACCGACAGCCCCTTTTACAACTTCGACCTTACAACAGGAGGCCTCAAGAAAACTTGGTTTTGGCGTAAAAAGAACGATGAGTACTGCTCAAAGACTTTATGAAGGTGGTCACATATCCTATATGAGAACGGATTCTACCTTCTTATCTAATACTGCACTTGCAGGAATTTCAAAAGTGATAGAAACAGACTTCGGAAAAAATTACTTGAATATCAGAACGTTCAAAAGTAAAAAAGGAGCACAAGAGGCTCACGAAGCGATACGCCCTACCTACCCAGAAAAGCGCGTTACAGGCATGGGTGGAGATGAGGAAAGGCTGTATAGCTTGATATGGAAAAGGACTATTGCTTCTCAAATGGCAGATGCCATTGTTGAAAAGACGGTAGCAAAAATTGACATCTCAACACGTGAAGGCGCTGATTTAATCGCAGAAGGTTCTGTGGTAAAGTTTGATGGTTTCTTGAAAGTATATCTCGAATCAACGGATGAGGATAGTAATGAGGATGCTAAGGATATGTTGCCTCCATTGACTGTCGGACAAAAGTTAAACTTCCGAGAAATGGTGTCTATGGAGCGTTTTACAAGAGCACCCGCTAGATATACGGAGGCGAGTCTGGTCAAAAAACTAGAAGCAGAAGGAATCGGTCGTCCGTCAACTTATGCGCCGACCATTAGTAAAATAATGGAAGAGAGTAGGGGTTACGTCGTAAAAGAAAGTAGAGAAGGTGTGGAGCGGTCGTATGTCGTATTAAAATTTGATGGGCAAAAGATTGATGATACGTCACAAACCGAAGTGACAGGTACCACCAAGAATAGATTGTATCCGACAGATTTGGGTATGGTGGTGAGCGATTTTTTGACACAGCATTTTGATGATATCATGAATTACGGCTTTACAGCCAAAATTGAGAAAAAATTTGATGAAATCAGTGATGGACAAATCGTCTGGCACCAGATGATTGATGATTTCTACAAGCCTTTCAAAGCGGTATTGGATGATACTATGGAAAATGCTGAAAGAGCTTCTGGAGAAAGAATATTAGGTACAGATCCTGTTTCTGGTCGAACGGTTTTAGTTAGAATGACGAGATTTGGAAAGCCAGCCGTACAGATTGGAAAACCAGATGAATTAGAAGAAGAAGAAAAACCAAAGTATGCAAGTCTAGCACCTGGGCAATCTTTGGAGAGTGTGACTTTTGATGAAGCCATGAAGTTATTCCAATTACCTAGAGAAGTGGGAGAATACAAAGGGCATCAAGTAGAGGTTCATTCTGGACGTTATGGGCCTTACTTAAAGTATGACGGTAAATTTGTTTCGCTTAAAAGGGGGATAGACGATCCTTATACTATTAAAATGGAAAGGGCTACAGAATTGATTCAAGCCAAAGAGAAAGAAGACGAACCCATTGCTTTCTATAAAGAGTTGCCTATCACAAAAGGGAAAGGGCGGTTTGGTCCTTTCGTTAAATGGAATGGCTTGTTCGCTAATGTATCCGTCAAAAAATATGACTTTGATAACCTGACGGTTGACGAAGCATTAGAATTAGTAAAAGCAAAAGAAGAGAAAGAAGCGAACCGGTACATTCACCGTTGGCCAGATGAAAAGGTAGCCGTGGAAAATGGACGCTGGGGACCATTCATCCGTTTCAAAAAGAAATCCATCAAGTTGCCAAAGGACAAAGACGGCAAAAGAATGGATCAAGAAACAGCTGCCCTCTTGACTTTGGAAGAAGTGAAAAAACACATCGAAGCAGAAATTCCCGGCGCTTTCAAAAAGAAGAAGGCAGCCAAGAAAAAAGCTCCTGCCAAGAAAAAGAAGGCAGTCGCTAAAAAGAAACCTGCTGTCAAAAAGAAGACTACTGTTAAAAAGTAATTATTACAAAAAAAGCAAGCCAAAATGGCTTGCTTTTTTCGTAGATGAAATTTCATTCATTCATATCAATGCGCACTCCATTCAATAGAATCCAAATCCACACCTTCCTTATACATTTCCCAGATGGGGCTAAGGTCTCTCATGTGTTGCGTTCCTCGTTTTAGTTCAGAGATGACGACATCGATTTCTGCTTCGGTCGTAAAACGACCCAAGCTAAAACGAATAGAAGAATGTGCCAAGTCTGGCCCCAATCCATACGCCATCAAAACGTAAGAAGGTTCTAAAGAAGCAGAAGTACAAGCAGAACCAGAACTTACGGATAGTTTCTTATTGAAAGTCATCATCAATCCTTCGCCTTCAACATGTTTAAAGCTAATATTCGTTACATGAGGAACTCTATTGGCTTTGTTGCCATTCAAGTAGGTCTCTTCTATTTTTAATAATTCTAATTCGAGTTTATCACGCAACTTGGCTAGACGCTTTCCTTCTACTTCCATTTCCGCAAGGGCAATTTCGGCAGCCTTTCCAAAACCAACAACACCAGGTACATTCATCGTACCCGAACGCATTCCTCTTTCATGTCCGCCACCATGCATTTGGGCAGTAACTTTGACTCGTGGATTTCTTCTGCGTACATACAAGGCACCCACCCCCTTGGGACCATACATCTTATGTGCACTAAAAGCCATCAAATGAATATTCATTTTTTGGACATCCACTGGGATTTTGCCGACAGCTTGTGTCGCATCTGAAAAGAATAATACGCCCGCTTCTTTACAAATATTTCCGATGGTTTCCATGTCTTGAATGACACCCGTTTCATTATTCGCCCACATGATGGATACCATCACCGTATTAGGCTTAATAGCAGCCTTTAGTTCTGCTAAATCAAGCATTCCATCTTCTTTTACCTCTAAATAGGTAACTTCACCGCCCTGTTTTTCAATAGCTTTGCAAGTGTCTAATACCGCTTTGTGTTCTGTATTCGTGGTGATGATGTGGTTACCTTTTCTAGCATACATTTCAAATACACCTTTTAGCGCAAGGTTATCAGATTCTGTAGCACCCGAAGTAAAGATTATTTCTTTTGGATTGGCTCCGATGAGTGCGGCCACTTGCTCTCGACCCGTATCAACACCTTCTTCTGCTGCCCATCCAAACGCATGATTTCGACTTGCAGAATTACCAAAATGTTCTGTAAAATACGGAATCATTGCCTCTAAAACCCTTGGGTCTAATGGAGTAGTGGCATTGTTGTCTAGGTAAATCATTTTTTGCTTGCTCATGTCTTTTTTGTTTCAACTATCGAATACTACAAAAACCAATAGACTTAAAAATAGTTTAGAGTAGGTCTAAATAGTTATACTTTGTGTACATTTGGTTAAACTTTGATACCTTTAAGAGGTCTTAATAAAAACCAGCATGATGAATAGACGTGACTTTATAAATGTATTGTCCCCAAATATTGCAAAAAAGTACTCTTTCCCTGAAAACCCTCCAAGCAATAAAGGGTTAAGTCCATACAGTGGTGAGTGGAATTTTGCGCAAGCAGCCCATCTGCTTCGTAGAACAACCTTTGGACCAAACCTGAGCCAGATTCATCAAGTTCAACAACAAGGTTTAGAAGCGACAATCGCCCAGTTGATGGCAGATGTTCCATTGCCAGAACAACCATTGAATGCGGATTATCCAGCAGATGTGAGTACAAGTATCGGCGAATCATGGGTTGGAAAGCCTTTAAATAGCGTCAACAAACAAGCGCATATAGGTAATAGAAAACGTTCGCTCAGGTCATGGACCAGAAGGGTGATTGCAACAGAGGGGATTCACTTGCGTGAAAAAATGACCTTGTTTTGGCACAACCATTTTCCTACTCGTGAGATTACCTTTCCCGAATTAGCCTACCGGTATGTTACGCTTCTTCGACAGCATGCACTTGGAAATGTGATTGACCTAACGAAGGAGGTAACAGTGGATGGACAGATGCTAGTCTATCTGAATGGCAACAAAAACGTTAAAGAATCACCGAATGAAAATTACGCAAGAGAGTTGCTAGAATTATTCACGGTGGGCAAGGGGCCATTAATTGCCTCTGGAGATTACACCAATTACACTGAAACAGATGTAGTAGAAGGGGCTAAAATACTATCGGGTTGGTATGTGAAAAATCGATATACAACAGATGAAAGCAAACCCACTGAAGTTTTATTTAGATCAAATAAGCATACACTAGGAAGCAAAACGCTTTCGGCTCATTTCAGTAATACAGTCATTGCGGAGAACGGCGCAGAGGAATACAAGGATTTCATTGATGTTATTTTTACGAAATCGACGGTTGCCCAATTGATTGTTTCCAAGATTTATAGATTTTTTGTTTATTATGATATTACGGATATAGTACAACAAAATGTGATAGATCCGCTTGCGCAAATATTAGTAACCAATAATTATAATGTCAAACCTGTCCTAGAGACATTATTCAAAAGTGAGCATTTTTATGATAACTTATCAATGGGATGTATGACTAAATCGCCTATTGATTTTATAGAGACCGCTTTGAAACAATTTAATTGGCCCATGCCGAGTGACCTTGCGGACAAATATAAACTCGACTTAAAACTGTTCAATTTACAATATAAAACCGGAATGGTGTATTACGATCCGCCCTCTGTTGCTGGTTGGAAGGCGTATTACCAAAAACCTAGTTTTCATAGGAATTGGATCAATTCCGCAACGATGCAAAGAAGATATTTTATTGGTCAAGTGATGTCTGGGAATGGACAAAATGTAAACGGAACAGAATATAAAATGGACTTTATTGGCCTAGTCCAGACCACTTCTCAACCTAGTATGCCGGACATTGTCGTAAGTGAAATAGCCAGTATGATGCTTCCATTGATTCCAACAGATGACTTAGTATTGTATTTAAAAAATATTTTGCTCCAGAACTTACCCGATTTTGAATGGACGGACGAATACAATAATTATTTAGCAAACCCCTCTGATGAGGTTGTCATAATAAGTCTTGAAAATAAGATCAGAAAATTTCTTCGTGCCATTATGGCCCTACCCGAATACCACCTTTCTTAACTGGATTCTACATTGTCAGAAAAAACATCTGCAACTAATACCGCTCCTAATACCATCGGAACGAGCAGGTAATACAAGTAGGTTAGAGGGCTGAAAATAAAAAATATCATAATAAAAACATACAGCATCCCCAAGCTGAAGTCAAACATATTGAGCCGTTTTAGCTTGGTGTGATAGGCCAGAAGCCCTATAAACATAGTGAGTAGTAACATGCCTGCTTGTATCTTTCTATTGAATTGTGCTCGTTCTTCCATCGGCCCACTTAATGTTCTTTTTAAATTTCCAGCAAAATTTAACCCATTCTCCATAGTATAGGAGATAGAAGGATTTCCATATCCACGCCATTCATCAAAAACAGCTTTTTGGTGGTAGGCTATTCCTTTCGGAAAAATCGAAGGATCTTTTGCAATAAAAGGAATGATGTAAATAAAAACAATACTTAATACTACAGCGCCTAACATTACCATGTTTTTTCCGAAAGGGAGCTTACGTAAAAACAGATAACCTAAGGTCGGTAGCCAAAATATGAAAGTGTATCTGGATAAGATAATTAAAATAATACCTAGTGTAATAAGGGTTAAATTTCGTTCGATTAATCCCGCAACCAAAATTAAATAGTACGCAGCTATTACCGTTTCTAAACTCAGGGAGATGTCTTTTGCTGCAAAAATAAAAAAGGCCAAAATGGGTAGCACGACAATGGCAATTGCCATCACTTGATTGGGTAGATTGTCAGTGCTTTTGATTAAACTACGGCCCAAAAATAACATCGAAAATAATAAGAATATATACCCAACCCAGCGAGCATCTATGCCCATCCAATCTGTAATCCCTATGGGTAACCAATGCAACGGCATATAGACAGGATATGCACTATAGAATTTAAAAGGTACATCTTGGTAAGGTTGTTCTCCGTTGACAAAACGGTGATAAAGTGTTTCTATCTGTGGCATTACATCGGAGTATTGACCAGAATCAGGATAGGCGGCTAAGATGCCATAAAAAACGAAAAACAGCAGACCAATACCAAGAACCCCTACAAAACTACCAAATAATTTCTCACCTTTTAAGGTGGATGATTTAAGAATGTTTGTATCGGTTTTGAGTTTGACTCGGAAATATAAAACCGTTAGTAAGATAGTGGAAAAAAGTAACAGGTAGGGGAGGGTAAATGGGCTAAAATAGCGACCCACTTTCAGCTCCATCATTTCGGTCGAATGCAAGGTCAAAAATAGTTGAAAAATAAAGACCAGAAATAAAGGGATGACTCGTTTCATATAGGATGTTTCTGGTTGTAAAGGTACAAAAAAATAGTATGATGCTATACCTTTTTTTACTTGTGTAACTTCTGGCATTGAATGAAGGCTTGAAGCTGTATCTGGGCTGCTAGCCGACTGGCGTAGAAGACTAAACGCTTCTAGTAAACGAGGCAATTGTTTTTATCCTTTATATTTCATTCTCCATGTTACTATATATTAAAAAAAATACATATCTTTACAATTGATTTACTTTCGCAAAATAAATACAAAAACATGAGCATCTTACCTAAATTAAAAAGCCTTGACAAAATGGTCACCAAAGGCAAAATTGTCGAAGCATTTGATATGTACTTTGATGAGGAGGTGGTGACACATAGCGAAACGGGCGATCGCTCCAAGAACAAAGCCCAAAAAAGAAAGTGGTTAAAGGATTTTTTCAAAGAAGTTCAAAAAGTTGAAAAAATCAAGCTCCACGGACACGTAGCTGATGGTAACATTACCCATTCGCAATTTTCATTTCATTTTAAGACGACTTGGGATAAAAAATTAGTCTGGAATGAGATTATCCGTAGAACTTGGAAAAATGGCTTAGTGATAGATGAGTATTATTACGAAGGCGAATTGCCAAAAGAAAAGAAAACTAAGAAAGCGGCACCAAAGAAACCTGCTGTAAAAAAAGCTACGCCGAAAAAAGCAATCAAGAAAGCAACGACTAAGAAAATTACCAAAAAATCAACTCCAAAAAAGACTGTCACAAAAGCTCCCGTAAGGAGAGTGGTCACTCGTCGTGTGGTCAAAACAGATGATTTGAAAAAAATAGAGGGCATTGGCCCAAAGATTGCTGAAATTTTGAACGAAGCGGGTATTTCCACTTTCGCAAAATTAGCTACTACCACACCTACAAAAATCAAAACCATTCTCGCTGCCGCAGGAAATCGCTATAAAATGCATGATCCTCGGACTTGGCCCAAACAGTCCAAACTAGCCAAAGAAGGCAAATGGGACTCATTGAAAAAACTCCAAGATAAGTTGAAAGGAGGTAAATAAGTCTTGAACGGGCATGTTGAAAACAAAGAATTTTTGATTGTATGTAAAAAGTGGCTGTGCTAATCGCGCAGCCACTTTTTTTTGCAGCTCAATGCAGAAAATTTAAACCTAAAATCTTTGTGGATTTATAGAAACGTTCTATTGTCTTTAGCGTACTGCAAACTTCAGAATTAGCCTTGACTCTACGGTCTTAGGTGCAGGCTCAAACAATTGTAATTTAATGCGAATATTTACCTTGTCCTTTAATAGGAACTCTTTCAAATCCAATTCTTCGGCTACCAAATCTACAATCTCGCCCGTATTTTCAGGAACGGGGTCTCTATAAAATGCTGGAATACTCTTGACTGTACCACTGACTTCATCATAGAGTTGGATATCAATGCTCCTGATAAAGGCATAATCAATATTTGTAAAAATGGGAATCATTTGCCCGTTACGAGGCAGTATGTCTGTAACGACCGATTGTTGAACATTATGAAAGGCAAACAAAGAATCCGCAAAGGTTGGAATGCCTTGCACCTCAAAATAATGTGTAACAAATGGCCCAATACCCGCATTAATAGTGAAATCTACAGGATATTCCATTTCAAATAGAAATCCTTTCTCCTCCTTTCGGCAACCTTGTAAACTCAGTGCAAAGACAATTATAATCATCCATCTCATTGCACTAAAACGAGTCTTTTTTTCCTTTATTTTATATCTTAGGTACTTCCAGCTTTAGTTGGTAGAATGACACGATGGCATTAAAAAACAGGACTTGCAATAAAGCAAGCCCTGCGTAATTTGAATTGGGGGAAATTAGGGGGTAATTATCCAACCCAAATAAAACCGGTGTCGTTCTCATTGCCGCCACCTTTTCTTACTAGTTTTTTCATTGTTAGGTTTTCTAAAGTCAATTATTGATTGTGATATATTAAAAGCAATTATGATGCCAAAAGATAAGCTACCCCCTCAATTACTCAGAAATAATTTTTGCTTGACCAATAGGATAGACTGTCTAGATAAAACGCCTAAATCCAATTATTTTCGCATCTTTGGGCTTCAATTGACACCTATTAATTAGTTAAGAATGAAACGAATCACAGAACATTCCTCCAAATACAATCATCTCGAAAAGATGTCTATCAAGGAGCTTTTGACGAATATTAATCAGGAGGATGCACTTGTACCTATTGCAATCGCACGTGTTATCCCCGAAATAGAGGCTTTGGTTGAAGTTGTAGTGGATAGGTTGAGAACAGGCGGAAGACTGTTTTATATTGGTGCAGGCACTAGCGGACGACTCGGAATTGTGGATGCTTCTGAGTGTCCACCTACTTTTGGTGTTCCGGATGAGATGGTTATTGGAATAATAGCTGGAGGCGATGCTGCGATTCGGAAAGCACAAGAATTTGCGGAAGATAGTGACCAGCAAGCGTGGAAAGACTTGTCTGAATTTTTTATTGATAAGAAAGATATAGTCATAGGGATAGCCGCATCTGGGACGACGCCTTATGTGATTGGAGGATTGAAGAAGTGCCAAGAAATGGGTATAGCCACAGGTTGCTTGACCAATAATCCAGAAGCTCCGTTGACACGGGTGGCGGATTATCCAATTGTCATTGAGGTCGGTCCAGAATTTGTCACAGGAAGTACCCGCATGAAATCAGGCACTTCCCAAAAATTAGTGTTAAATATGATTACTACGGCGACGATGATACAACTTGGTAGAGTCATTGGGAATAAAATGGTGGATATGCAACTCTCTAATAATAAGCTAGTAGATAGAGGTACGAAGATGGTCATGCAAGAAACGAATCTACCTTATACCGAAGCAGAAAAGCTATTATTAAAAGAGGGTAGTGTCCGCAAAGCTGTGGAACGACATTTAAATCAATAATAAAAATGGTTATTTGATAGAGAGATCTTTTTTCGATTGTTAAAATGTTTTGGATAAAGAAACGATTAAAATGAGTTTGGAGATTCCCCTTTTAAGATGGGTTGAACAAGGCGATTCTAAAGTAAGGCTTACCTATTTCTTTAAGCTTTGGATTGACTTGATAAAAATAAAAAGAAAATATCGCTAACCAGCTGCCGTGGTATTTAGATACCTTCGGAATGCTGAAATCAGATCTTTGAAAAAATACTGATCTTTCTGTACTCCATTAACCTTATATTTAGAGAGAATTTAACACTTTTTGAGCGGTTATCAACATATATAGAAGAAGCATAATTGTTTCTTAACAATCCTTAACAAAAGACTAGGCGTTCTTTGTGCTATCGTTTAATTAAAAACAATAGGCAAATGAAAAATCTAAGAAATTTAATCGTCGCGTTTATCCTTTTAGTAGGCTTTCAAGCGCAAGCGCAAATTAAAGTGGGTGTAACGGGTGGACTAAATGCCAGCCAATTTAATATTCCCGTTATTAAAGATTTAGGAATCGTGAGCGTCAAACGAGGCATAGGTTTGACGACTGGTGTTTTTGTAACAGCTCCACTCGTCGGTCCTTTGAGTGTTCGAGCAGAAGGTAATTATATGTCTAGAGATTATGTGGTCAAAATAGATCCTGATGCCTTAACAGATAAAGTGGATATCCCTTTTAATATTACGGCACACTTGAAAAGCCGATATTACGAAGTTCCTTTATTGCTTCAAGTTAATTTGGGTAGCGGATCAGTTAGCACTTACTTATTAGGTGGTGGAGCTGTATCTGGATATATGAATAGCAAACTAGGGGTAGGCGTGTTAGGCGTTTCGTTAGTTAGTATTCCAATTAATAACATTGGCTTTCGCAAAACGGAATGGAGTGTAATCGGTGGCGCAGGAATGCGAGTAGATATGGGCTTTGCAGATTTTATTTTGGAAGGAAGGTATCAGCATGGATTAACAAATTTAGTCAATATTCCATCCTTACAAGGGGTGAATGTTACGCCCAATAATAGAAATAATTCCATCGTGTTTAAAGCAGGAGTGGCCATCCCAATTACGAGAACCAATAGATCTAAAAGGCATCGCAGTCCGGTTGCAAGTTTGTAAAATTACGGGCTAACTCCAAATAACCAATTGCCTTCCTTGACAGTCGGAAAGATATATTCTTTTCGGCTGTTTTTTTGTACTTACGCCAAAATGTAAAGATTTGGCATCTTAGTATTAAGTATTGATAAGAAAGGAGGTCGTCTTGTATCTTTATATTCAGTATGAATTTTGGACTTAATAATTAAAAAGGATGGAAGCAAAAAATAATATAGAAATAGATGCTAGTTCAATGGCAGACATTGCTTTTTTGTTATTAGTTTTTTTCTTGGTGACCACCACAATGGTTCCAGATCAAGGGATTACGGTTCGTCTTCCGGAATGGATTGAGACAAAGAATGAGTTTAAAATCACCTCTAGAAATGTATTCGCTGTGTTGATGAATGGTAATAATGAATTGCAAGTTAGGGGTGAAGAGATGCCTATCGAATTACTCCGTTCAAAGACAAAAGAGTTTGTTTTAAACCCAAATCGGTTGATGAGTATGGCCGATAAGCCAAATAAAGCCCTAATATCATTGAAGAATGATAGAGCCACTAGTTATACTAGCTACTTGCAGGTGTACAATGAATTAAAGGCTGCCTATTCCGAATTGTGGGAGGAGGAGGCGCAATCGCTCTATAGCATTGGTTATCAATATTTAACGGAAGTACAACAAAAAAGTATTCGAAATAAATTTCCGTTAACACTATCCGAAGCAGAGCCTAGTGATTTTGACGAAAGCGAATAAATATTTACTTCTTCATCCTAAAAAGGATTTCGCACTTAAAAAATAAATTATGTACAAGAATCACGCAAGTTTAAATGCCAATTACGGCATCCGTTTTGGAATCGGTTTGGCCCTGTCCCTGTTCTTCGTATTGGTTGTTTTTAATATGAACTTTGAAAATAACCCTGCCCCCATATTTGATTTTGGAGATGTCGAAATGAGTACTTTTTTGCCAATTGATAATCGTCAAATCAAGGATGAAAAGAAAATAAAACTTGATAAAAAGGTCGCTATCAAAATGGCTAACAGCGAGTTAATCGAGGATATTAAATTTAAGGATGAGTTAGAACCAGAGCCTCAAAAAGAAGCTTCTTTGGCGGATTTGATTGGGAAAGTTACTGTACAATCCCCAATGGCTGGTCCAGTTAGAAAAATGGTCAAGCCAGTTCCAAAAGTTATCCCACAGAAAAAGGAATCTAAGGAAATCTTTATGCGCGTCGAAGAAATGCCAAGATTTAAAGGATGTATGGAGAAAGTCAAAGGCAGAATGGGATCCTGTACAACAACAAAGCTCTTAGGTTTTATTAACGACATTATTCAGTATCCAACATTAGCACGGGAAACAAATATCTCTGGTCGTGTCATTGCTCAATTTGTAGTTGAAAAAGATGGCAGTGTCAGTAATATTAAAATACTAAGAAGTCCTGGAGGAGGGTTGGGAGCCGAAGCAAAACGAATTTTAGAACAATTGCCCAAATGGATTCCAGGCCGCCAACAGGGCAATCCCGTACGCGTTCGCTACATTATTCCTATCGTCTTTAAATTAGAGTAGAGGCAATACGCTTGGGCTAAAAGTCTGTTCCCATAGAAAGGTAAAACAGGGGTTTTTGCACTACTTTAGTTTCTACTCCCCAAGCATAATCCAAACGAGCAAAGTAGCCAAAAAGCATCGTGCGTACACCAAGACCATAACCTAGAATAGTTGGGTCACGGAAGTATTTGATTTTAATTTGTACCGTTGGGCTGCCGCTGATGTCATTGGACGTGAAGATTCTCGTATTTATAGGATTGTCAAGCGAGAATGGATTTTTACCTGACCAAGCAATGCCAGCATCAACAAAGGCCACCAATTGAATATTATTCCAAAAAGTAGATTTTAGGGGGCGGCGGCTGATGTATCTGAAAATAGGCAAGCGTATTTCTTGATTTGTTAAGATGAAAGTATTGCCATTTCTAATGTTTTGGCGAAAGCCCCTCATGCTGGCAATAGAGGTTCTGTAGGCAAAGTTGTCAGTAGGCGTTGGGGTTCCAGCGTCATATTTTGGAAATAGCCAGTTATTGGTGCCGCCCATAATGTAGAGTAGCTTTTCTGTTCCAAATGAAGTCGCAGCTGCGAGTCGAGAAGCAAATACACTATGTTTGAGCAGACGTTGATAGTGTCGAGCATCAATACCTATGACACTCATAAAACCTTTGTTTAAGGAGAATTCGAAGTTGTCCACAAAATCAATATTGTACTTTTTGACGATTTCTGCATAGATTTTATAGCGAGTTCCATTTTTAATATTAGTATAGACATCCAAGGTGTTGTCAAAGACATAAGCCAGTTTTAAACCAATTCGTTTCTCCTTGATAATAGGACTTCGAAGAGAGATAGAATCGGTACTTGCTTCCAAATATCTGTCAAATCGCATGGTAGTTGTAGCCCTTAAACTTCTAAAAATATCAAATGGATAACGCCATTGTGAGGTCGCTATCATCGTTTGGTTTTTAACGGTATGGGGGATGAAAAAATTGATATTGTTATCAATTTGAGAGGTACGACGAAGATATAGACCATATTGACGATCGATTCTATGTTTTCGATCCCAATATTGCATGAAATATTCCATCTTGTTAAAAGTTAAATTGAACCGCATACCACCTTCTAATTCATAATCTTCTAACAAGTCTTTGAAGTTTGCTTTCATTAGTATCCCAGGCGGAGGAGTGGTAAATTCTTCTGGTGTGCCCGCATAACTATCTAATCCTCCAAAAAGCATGTTGTTGTCTGCTTGGGTCGTGATGTAATCCGTTCGGAAACGGATCTGTTTGGGAGTGATTCTTGCCCGTTTAAAAGGTTCAACAGGACCCGGTGGCGCATACACATATTTAATATTTTTACTTCTTTTTCTGATTCTGGCAATCAAAGTTGAGGTGGTTGCTTCTTTCTTTTTAGATTCTTCGATGTCGTCAAAAGGAGTTACAAAGTAATAAGCAACGGTGTCTTCTTGGATAAGAGGTATAGTGTCTTGGACTAGGACAGCGTTTGGCTGATTTGACTTTCTATTATTGGTAGTTCTATTTCTTTTGTATTGAGAAATGATGTTATTCTTATTCTGAGAAACAGACAAAGTGTCTTTATGGATCGTGTACACTCCTTTAGCTTTTACGAGGTTAAGTAGTTGACCATTTTGATAACTTTGGCTCACCATGTTGAAGCCATAGTTTGTAATTGGATGAACATAGGATTGCATTCGCCAAATCTCTTTTGTCCAGCTGGTATCTACAAAAGAGGTGTCCAGCGAAGGGAGAATTGAATCTTGAGGTACCTCAATAATCGTACTATCTTTCATGCGATAGACTTGATGATAGGCCACGATTTCTTCTTTCAGAAAGCCCACTTCTCGATTATAGATCCCAGAACGATCACTTAGATAACCGATCCATTTCGAGTTAATAGAAAAGGGTGATTTTTCGTTAGCATGCGGTGTATGGGTTATCTGAACCAATTCTTTGCCCATACTATCTAGATTGTAATAAAAAATATCAAAATCTCCGATTGGTAAAATTGAATCAAGTTTGTGATGAGCGAGTAAAGAGTCGGGGCGGTTGGACGCAAAAAGTAATCCACTATTACCATTGATTTGTGTGACGGTTACATCCAAATCATCCCAAATGTCTTGGGTGATGCGCGTACTGCTACGTTTTTTTGGATAATACAAAAATACATCACTAAAACCATTGACCGTTGCGGAAATGGCCAAAGTATGCCCATCTACAAATTCTGCGGAATGAACATTTTGAAAGCCGGGTAGAAATTCTTCGGTAGTAGTTTTTTTAGTTTTGATAGCGTATTCTGTAGATAAATGAT
>CAYRVZ010000004.1:0-30158 GCA_964427815.1 uncultured Saprospiraceae bacterium
GCCGCATTGTCTCAACTGGATAAAGGGGATTATGAAAATGTAAACATGGACGGTGTATTGGTTATTAAAGATCTGATTTACGAGGCTGTTAGCATGCCCAAAGTCAAAATACATGAGGCTAAAATGTCTTTCTCTCCAAAATATGTGGATATACCTAATTTTAATATTAATCTAGGAAAAAGCGACCTAAAGGGTTCGGCTAGAATTGATAATATCCTTGCCTATATTTCTCCTAAAAAGACAATGAAAGGAACCATAAAGATTGCCTCAAAACTGTTTGATGTAAATGAATGGATGACAAACGATGAAACCTCTACCACTGCTTCTGTTGAGTCGGAGAGTGATAAACCTTTTGATAGGTTTGATTTTACCCTTACAGCAAATGTGGGTACATTGCGGTATGATAGCTTTGTATTGACAAATGCGCACTTAAAAGGACAAGCTACCTCACAAAAGGTGAAAATTGCCAATCTGGGGATGAAAATTGGTGAAAGCGATCTCTCTGGTAATGGTGAAATCTCAAATCTTTTTGCCTATTTGTTTGACAATCAAACCTTGCATGCCAAATTAAAATTGAGTTCTAACTACTTGGATGTCAATCAGTTCATGGAAGAACCCGCCAAAGGAGGAGGGTCGAAAGAGGGTGTAGAACAAAGTGCAGTGTTTTTAGTTCCTGATAATATGGACATGGACATTAGTGGAAATTTCAAGAAAATAAAGTATGAAAATTATACCTTGAGGAAAGTCGATGGGGACATAAAAATGGCGGATAATAAAATGACTTTCGATAATATGACCGCCAATTTCTTAGATGGAAAAATGGCTTTAAGCGGTGAATATAATACACAGAATGAAACCGCACCAGCATTTGATATGAGTTATGCATTACAGAACATGGGGTTCAAGAAACTTTATCAAGAAATGGTCACTTTTAGAAAATTGGCGCCAATCGCAAAATTCATAGATGGTATATTTAATACTAAAATTAGGATTAATGGCCTATTAGGGGAAGATATGATGCCTGATATAAATTCTTTGACTGCTTCTGGTTTACTAGAAACTATCAGTGGAAAAATAGATGGATTGCAACCATTGGAAAAACTAGCTTCTTCTCTGAATGTGGATGCCGTAAAAAAACTGTCCTTAAAGGATACAAAGAATTGGTTTGATATTAAAGATGGAAAATTAACCTTAAAGCCTTTTCAAATGATGCAAAAAGGTATCGATATGAATATCGAAGGATTTACTAATTTTTCAGGGGGGATGGACTATGATATGAAATTGAAAGTACCCCGTAAATTGATGGAAAAGAATCCCGTTGGTAATGCAGCTGGGAAAGGATTGGATTGGTTGAGAGGAGAGGCTTCAAAAATCGGAGTGAACGTCAAGAAAAGTAAATATGTCAATGTGTTGGTTAAATTGACAGGAAGCTTGATGAAACCTAAGGTTAAGCTAAAATTATTGGGTGCAAGTGGGTCTTCCTTGGAGGATACGGCCAAAAGTACGGCTAAAGAACTTGCGAAGCAAGCGGAAGATTCTCTCCGTAATGTGGCCAACGAAAAATTAGCGGATGCCAAGGCAAAAGCAAAAGCTGAAGCCGATAAAGCCATTGCTGATGCCAAGGCTAAAGCAAAGGCCGAAGTGGATAAGGCCATCCAAAAAGCTAAGGACGAAGCGATTAAAAAGGCAGGGGACAAAGCTGGCGAGGTAGTCAAAGATAAAGCAAAAGATGTCATTGATAAGATAGGAGGTGATAAAAAGGCAGATGAAATTATTAAAAAGGGAAAGGATGCTCTTGATAAATGGAATCCTTTTAAAAAGAAGAAAAATTAAACATGACTGTACTTGAAAAATACGCAGATTTGCTAATTAATTATTGCGTGGAAGCAAGGCCGGGAGAAAGAATTTTTGTTGCCTCCACCTTTTTGGCAGAACCTTTATTGAGAGAAGTATATAAAGCGGGTCTGCATGCGGGGGCGAATCTTGAATTTGATTTGTCTTTTAGAGGAAAAGAAAATATATTTTTTGCAAACGCAAATAACAAGCAATTAGAGTACTTGCCCACCTTAAAACAAAAAGCCTTTGATGAATTCGATGGGTACTTATTTATTAGAGCACCTTATAATTTAAGAGAAAGCCAAAATTGGAATGCTCAAAAACAAAATCTTAGGCAAAAAGCGACAGCTCCATTACTGGAGCAATACTTTAAAAGAACCGCAACAAGAGCCCTAAAAAGAAATCTTTGTCAGTATCCAACACAAGCTTCTGCTCAAGAAGCAGGAATGTCCCTAGCCGATTATGAACAGTTTGTTTTTAATGCTTGCCGATTATTTGATGAAGATCCAAAGGCAAGTTGGCTTGAAGTAAGACGCAGCCAGCAAGCAGTAGTGGATCTGCTAAATGGCTGTGAAACAGTTAGATACGTAGGGGATCAGACGGATCTTACTTTTTCTACTAAGGGTAGAATATGGATGAACTCGGATGGGCAAACCAATATGCCTTCTGGAGAAGTCTATACCTCCCCCGTGGAGGATTCTGTAAATGGACAAATTTTTTATCCCTATGCTTTTCATGGAGGAACGGAATTAACGGATATTAAATTAATAGTGAAAGATGGCTACATTGAAGAGTGGAGTGCGGCTACTAATAAAAAATATTTAGACAAGATTTTTGCTATTGAAGGAGCAAGAAGATTTGGTGAAGCGGCTATCGGTACCAATTATAAAATCACTAGATTCACCAAGAACATTTTGTTTGATGAAAAGATTGGAGGCACCATCCACATGGCAGTCGGGCAATCTTATCTACAAACGGGAGGTAAAAATAAAAGTACAGTACATTGGGACATGATTAAACCGATGCAAGAAGGCGGACAAATATTTGCAGATGGACGTTTAATTTATGAAAATGGTCAATTCAAATAAATAAGCAAGCCCCTGTTACAAAAGCAACAAGAGGCTTACTCTCTAATAAAGGCATTCTTAAACAAAAATTAAAATACTATTGGATTATCTATGCCCAAAGAACGCATACAATAGTATTTCGCTGCTTGTTTTTATTCTTTTCTGCAAAAATAACTGGGTAGTAGGGCATTATAAACAACCCTACTAGTATGGAATAACCAATATCATTCAAATTTTGGGAGAGATCACGGACCATATTAACTTATTGCATCCCTCAACTCGCAATTCCTATTTTTAGCCGTAAGGCAACCCCGTTATGAAAACTAGGAGTGATTGAAATATGCTTATTGCTCAAGAAAGGATTCCATTTCTTAAGTGGCTCCAAATGGTAAATAAGACGGGTCGAAAGGATGCCAATCCCAGCTCCAACCAATACATCTGATAGCCAGTGCTTACGGTTTGTAATACGAAGAATGCCCGTAGCTGTAGCAAACCCATATCCGCTATAGGCAAAAAAAGGACGGGTCTCCTTAAATTCCTCATAGAGTACAGTCGCACCCATAAAGGCAAAACTAGTGTGCCCTGATGGGAAGGACAAACCATGACCATTGGGTCTTGTTTTTTGTGTTAATTGTTTGATGGAGAGTACAAGAACAACATCCAATATGCCTGAAAGGGCTAAGTATTTACTTTGGTCAAACCAATGATTTTTGGATTCTATTTGTAATATGTCAGCGATATACATTTCTCCAATGGGTATGAATTGCAAATAATCTTCAATTGTATATGGTTTTACAAATTTAAAAGAGGTAGAAAAGTCTTTTTCAATTTGATGCCCTGAAAGTAAGGAACCACCAACTATTAGGGTTGCGGGGATGATTGATTTTTGTAAAAAACTAACTTTTGGTGTCTTGGACGTGTCAACTTGCGCATGGAGAATGGTCGGAGCCCGTAAGAAAAAAAGAAGAAAAAGTAGAGAATAAGGTATTTTCATGCAGATTCGGTGATGGCAATGACTTCCATAACCTCTGGAACATTAGACATAACGGCACGACTGATACCCGCCCGCAAGGTCATTTCGGACATGCTACACATTTTACATGCCCCTGTATATCGTACCACCAAAACTTTGTCAGATCGAAATTCGACAACTTCGACATTGCCTCCATCCGCAATAAGATGGGGTCGCACAGTATCGATAGCATCTTCGATTTTTTGCAAAATAATGGTGTCAGGCATAAGATTGTAAGGTTGTTTGACTATATAACAGGCATTCCGCAAAAAGGTTGAACCCAGCGAGAATGGTCGAGCCTTTGTGTCCAAAGCGTAATCATTACATTACCTAAAACGAATAGCCTTAATCGGAGAGATCTTATTCACGAGGTAAGAAGGTAAGATTAGGCTGATTAAAATAGCCACCATGACTAAGGCATTAATCAATAGTATTGCTGGATAATTCAGGTCAATCGGTGCATAAGTTAAGTAATAATGCTCCTCATCCAATTTCAAAATATGGGTATATTTTTGTAAATAAGCCAATCCAAAGCCCAAAGCATTGCCTATGAGCAAACCATAAAAAATTATATAAGCCGCTTGGTAGATAAAGACCTTCCGCAAGGACCAACGAGTAGCACCTAGGGCGGACAAAATCCCAACCATATTCGTTCGTTCCAAAATCAAGATCAACAAGGAAGTAATCATATTTACGATAGAAACGACCAGCATTAAAATCAAAATTACATTTTCATTAATGCTTTGGAGCTTCAGCCATTCAAAGATAGCCGAGAATTTATTTTCAATCGTTTGTGCATAGAGATTATTGGGGAGTACTTCATAATATAGGTGCTCTTGTAATATTTTTAAATCATCCAAGTCATCGACATAGATTTCCAATGTGCTGACTTCATTAGATTTCCAATGTAGCAAGTCCTGCAATTTCTTTAGATCTACTAAGGCGACCTTTTTGTCAAACTCTTCCATACCAGTCTTGTAGAGCCCACTAATTTGAAATCGCTTACGCAACTGCTTGCCGGACTTCACAAAATAGATAATCAATTTATCTCCGACTTTTAGTTGGGTTCGATTTGCTGTTTGTACGGAGAGGAGAATGTCTTCTGTAGTAGTTTTTGTAATGTCGGGTAGCCTTCCTGCTTTCAGATAGGGAGCCATATACTGCCAATCATAATCTGCTCCGACTCCTTTTAGTACGATGCCTTCAATAGATTTTTTGGTTCGAATAATCCCTGGTTTGTAGATCGTCCCAAAAACGCCTTTGACGCCTCCTTTGGACTTGATTTCCTGCATGTCATCATTCATCATGGAAACTTGATTAATGTCCATAATGATTTGTCTTAAGGAGTCAGAAACAGCTATGGGCACTTCATCCAGAAAACGTCTCGCGCCAATATCAGTTACATGCACATGACCCCAAAAATCAAACATTCTATGCGAAATCTCGCGCTTAAAACCACCAATCATCGCTGAAGCCAATATCATCACAGTGATGCTGATGGCAACCGTAAAGGTCGCGATGCGCACGATGATCCTCGAAAAAGATCCGCTTTTTGAGAAGGCGATGCGTTTGGCGATATAGTGTGAAAAATTCATTTTTTTGCGTAAGCTAAGCCACAAAGCTAACAAGAACTTATTGAACTATTACTTTTAATTTCTAAAACTTGTAAACTTTGGAAAGTCCAAGCGAATAAGCTACTTTTGCACTACGTTTAACAGCACTAAAGCAAATGATGAATTTTCTAGAAGAATTAAAATGGCGGGGACTGATTCATGACCAAACGCCTGGGATAGAATCTGAATTGGAAGATGGAATGAAATTGGGATATATTGGGTTTGATCCCACCGCTCCCTCTATGACCATTGGAAACTATGTCCAGATTATGTTATTGACCTTTTTTCAAAAATCAGGGCACAAGCCAGTTATTTTGATGGGCGGGGCTACAGGTCGTATCGGTGATCCTTCCGGAAAAGACCAAGAGCGTACCCTCAAATCTTATGAGGAACTGGACAATAACTTGGCACACCAACAGCGACAATTAGCTAAGTTTTTGAATTTTGAAGAGGGAGACAATAAGGCTGTCATTGTCAATAATCTTGACTTCTACAAGGATATGAATGTCTTAGATTTTCTTCGTGATGTCGGAAAAAACCTCACTATCAACTACATGATGTCTAAAGATTCGGTCAAAAATAGAATAGAAAGAGGGCTTTCTTTCACCGAGTTTAGTTATCAATTATTGCAAGGTTTCGATTTTGCCAAATTGTACAAGGATTTGGGTTGTACTATTGAGATGGGTGGTTCGGATCAGTTTGGGAATATCACTGCGGGGATAGAGATGACGCGTAAGTTACATAGCGCTAAGGTCTTTGCAGTGACTACTCCGCTACTAACAAAAGCAGATGGCGCAAAATTTGGCAAATCAGAAGGGGGGAATATTTGGTTGGATCCCAAAATGACCTCTCCATTTAAGTTTTATCAATTTTGGATCAATGCAAACGATTCAGACCTACCCAAATTTTATAGATACTTTAGCTTGCGCTCAAAAGAAGATATTTTGGCGTTGGAAATGGAGCATCAGGACGATCCCCAAACTTTGAAAAGACTGTTGGCAGAAGAATTAACCATTCGAATTCATTCACAAGAAGATTATGATTCAGTGTTGAAGGTTACTCAATTATTATTTAACCGTAAGGCATCCAAAGAACAGTTAGAGGGATTATCAATAGCTGATTTGGAGGTGATCAGTGAAGAGATTCCAAGCTTTCAGTTGACGAAAGAATTGGTAAAAACGGGTTTTAATATTGTTGATCTCCTTTCGGAAAAAACAACTATTTTATCTTCCAAAAGTGAAGCACGTAGAGCTATCAAAGGAAATGCGATTTCTATTAATAAAGAAAAAGTGACCGATGATGGAATGCAATTGGTAAAAAGTCACCTGTTGCATGATCGTTTTATGATGGTAGAAAATGGGAAGAAGAATAAATTTATGATTGTACTAGCTTAAATCCCAAAATAATGGCCAAGTTTTACCAAAAAAATAATTTACAATTAGGGATTTCAATTGGATTGATTCTGCCGATGGTTGTTTATTTTACTTTGACTAGTCTTTACACTTTGCTTGCGCAGACAGGGGTGGTTCAGAACAATCTAAGTTCCTCTTTTAGTGAAAGAACCATTGGGCTTTTGGCGATTGCTTTCAATGTAATCCCGATGAGATACTACCAAAAACATAGAATGTGGGGTAGGACTATGCAAGGCGTGACCATCTCAATGGCATTGCTGGCAATCATTTGGATGATTTTTTATTTGCCAAGCATTCTTAGAAGCTTAGTCTAATTTTAATTGCAATCATGACCAACAGAATATACTTAGACCATGCAGCTACAACGCCATTAGATTCGGAAGTTGTAAAATTAATGACAGATATTTGGACGAATGATTTTGGTAATCCTTCTTCTATTTATGCAGAAGGCCGTAAGGCAAGAATGATTATTGAAGGAGCCAGAAAGGTCGTGGCAAATGCAATTAAAGCTTCTCTTGGTGAGGTGTTTTTTACTTCTTGCGCAACGGAGGCGAATAATATGGCCATCAAAAATGCCGTAAGAGATCTGGGTGTTGAATTAATAATATCTGCACCAACTGAGCATCATAGCGTATTACATTCTCTTTATAGTTTGGAGCGAGATACCTCCGTTGAAATTATTTATTTGGACGTTGATCCTTTCGGACAAATAGATATAAATCAATTAAAAACACTATTAGAATCCTCCAATAAAAAAACCTTAGTTTCCCTCATGTATGTGAACAATGAGCTGGGGAGTATTCACCCGATTCAGGCTATCGCAGAGTTAGTAAAAAAGAACGGTGCTTTGTTTCATACGGATGCCGTTCAGGCATTCGGGAGTTATGAGATTGACGTACAAAAAACACCTATTTCTTTTTTGACTTGTTCTGCCCATAAATTCAATGGACCAAAAGGAGTTGGTTTTATTTATATCAACGGAAATAACATCATCAAGCCGATGATTGATGGAGGTGCACAAGAACGCAATATGCGAGGAGGTACAGAAAATACAGCCCAAATTGCAGGTTTAGCAAAGGCTTTACAAATCGCTTCGGATAATAGGATAGAGAGAATGCAGCACATTCAACAGCTGAAGGATTATTTAGTGAGCCAACTAAAATTAAATATTAAAGACATTCAATTCCACACTAATTTGGCGGGAGATAGTCATCCTAAAATTATCAATTTTTCCATTCCAGCTACTCCTAAAGCTGAATTGCTATTATTTAATTTGGATATTAATGGTATTTGCGCAAGCGGAGGCAGTGCCTGTAGCTCTGGGGTAGAATCAGCTTCTCACGTGCTAGAGGCAATCGGATTACCCGAGGATAGAAGAGCATTACGGGTTTCTTTGTCTCATTTGAATAGGGTAGAGGAGTTAGCGCGTTTCGTTGATGTCTTGGTGAAACATTTGTAATGTACAGTAATCGCCCTACATAACTTTCTAAAAGTGCAATATGACGACGGTATAAAAAAACCACTTACCTCGATTCTCAAACCGATATCGACTGTCAAATATTTCAACTATCCCCGAGTATAACCACCACTTTCCAAAAGTTACAGACTTTTGGAAAGTTCGACATCTAGTACAACAATACTTCTTCCGTTCAGCATCCAAAAGTGAAAAACTTTTGAAAAGTTCGACATCTAGACGAGCAATATGAAAGTTCGACATCTAGACAGAGTATTACTTCTTCCGTTCAGCATCGATCAAAGCCTTAGTTTTAGCCACTGCCCGAGCATAAACAGAATCCATGCGCACGGGATCACTATCTAACCGATTTTTTTGGTTCATGAGCCATAGACTATCGATATTGTGCAAGTTGAAAATCTGCTTAAAATAACTAAATTTCAAGCTATCCTTCAAAGCCAAATTAGCTCGTACCTCTCTAGTCGCAGCATCTGCGGAGTGGATATCGACGAGCACATCTACCATCTTCAAATCATCAGCTGAAAATTGAAATTCTTCGTTCTCTTTACAACTTAACAAAAGAAGAAAAGCCATCAAGACATAAAGCTGCGCTTTATGGTTTCTGCCCATTCTCATCAGTGCTGCTTAACTACTTTTACCACTCCTGAATGTGTATCTGTATTAAGTTGCAACAAATACACACCCTCTTGGATGCTATTAACGGGAGTAATGGTCATCGTCTGTCCTGAACTTGCAGTATGAATAGCAATATTACGACCCAATAAATCAAAAAGGCGTACTTGATATTTGTCAGAACTCATCCCCTGTACTACAATCTCAAAATTATTAGTAAACGGATTGGGCTGAATGGTAAAAGCATTTTCTCCGAAAGGAGTTGTTGTCCCTGTCGTACATTGCGTTTTAATCGTACGCGTAATTTTTTGACCAATTCCTTCCATGCAAATGGCCTGCACCTCAACTTCATAGTCGCTGCATTCATCCAAATTATTGAATTGATAGTCACTGGTTACCGTACTGACTTCTTCCCATTCCCCACCCACAGGACGATGTTTGACCACATAACTGATGTCATCATTTACATCATCCCAATCCAAATTGAATGAATAATAGTTTAACTCATCTAACATCAGAGTATCTGGGCCCAAACAATAACTAGCTTCTTTGATGGTCACACAATAATCTTCTATTTCACCAAAAGAAGCAACTGTACAGGCATCGAGTACAGGACCAAATGACAAATAAACACGCATACGAGTATAGCCAGACAATGCATCTGGAGCGATATTTATGTCAAAAGTAGTAGCTTCGTTAATGGTAAAATCAGGATTAAGAACAGTCTCCGTTTCCTGAAAAATACCATCTTGGTTAAAATCAATCCAAGCCTTCACATATTCTGAGTAAGTATAGCCACCATAGCCAGGTACGATTGTCATAGAGTAGGTGTCTCCTTTTTGGAAAACAATGTCATCATCAGAAAAGATTCCGTATGCATTTTCTAGTTCTGCTCCAGATATGTTTTCAAATACACCGTCGATGAGTAAACTATCTATCCATTCATCGTTATTTGAATTGGTGGACACTTCACAGTATGCTAAATCTAAACAGACTCCACATCCACTAGTTTTACCATTTATAACTTCACCAAAAGGGATGACAGGTCCATCACAATCCGTTCTGATTCTGAATTGATATTTGGTACAACCCGCTAATCCAGCAATATCTGTGTTTAAATCTGTTACAGTAATCGACGTCCAATTTGTAAAAGGAGCTGGAGCATATTCAATGGTGTATGAGTTGGCAGCTAATACCGATTGCCATTCCAAAGAAATAACATTTTCCCCATTAGAAACCACTTGAAAGCTATCGGGTATATCACAACATCCATCAGTTGTAAAATTATAATTAACAACCGCACTCAGTGAATCGGCACAGACAGACTGTAACCCAAATACGTAGTCCGTACAGGCGGTTAAATTATCCAATTGATACGGACTAGAAATACCATTAAAAGTAGTAGTACTTCCTCCTCCTGTAATGGTAAGATTTGCTCCATCATTCAACGTCGTAAAGGTTAAGCTTGCTTGTTTATCTGTTACATCTACAGTAGCAATAGAAAAAGGAGGGATGCAAGCACCACATCCATCCATCAATAATTGCATACTTTTATTGGCATTCACGCGCCCACCTGATTTGATTTCGGTCATCAGTTGATCCGTTTTATCTACGCCGTCTAATATATATCCTTTGATGAGCCAAGCCGCTCCACTTGGATCTGTACTCGACAAATCGGCGATATCCGAGCAAGGTGCCGAATACAAGAGCGCAACAAGTCCTGCGGTCAACGGCGTCGAAAACGAAGTGCCACTGGTTGTCGTATAACCACCTTGCGAAGTCGTGTAGATGTTATCCCCAGGAGCAGCCACATCAATTGTCTCTAAACCCCACGCGGAAAAATTACGGCTATCATTCACATCCGTAGCAGTCACACTGATGAGATAATCACTAGAGCAAGATGTCGGTAAATCGCCTTCCTGATCTACATCATAGGCAGAATTAGAGGTGGCTCCACAACTTAGAATCCCTGCAACCCCCAAGGTGTCAAAGAACGCACACCACAAAGGTGCCTCACTTGCTTGCGTGAACTCAGAACCCCATGAAGAATTGGTAGCGACGACAAAAGCACCCTCGGCACCATTAGTTTCATTATATCGTTTCCGAAAATCCAATACATAAGAGTAGGCTTCAATAATAGCAGCCTCTTGACCGACCCCTCCACCACCGACAACCGTCATTATCTTTACATTCCAGTTAGCACCGACTCCTTGATTATTGTCATTGCCCACGGCACCAATCATCCCCGAACAATTCACACCATGATCCCCTACATCGACATTATTATTGCCAGAGAGAATATTCCATCCATTAAAATCATCTATAAACCCATTGTTATCATCATCAATACCATTGCCTGGAATCTCCGCATAATTATGCCAGATATTCGCCTCCAAATCTGGATGGTCCAATTGAATCCCATCGTCAATAACTGCGACTACAATGGTGTCCCCATTTGCGGTAATGCCACCAGTCGTCACATCCCAAGCACCACCAGCCTCTATATTCTCCCATTGCCACTGTTGGTTATAAAAAGGATCGTTAGGCGTGATTCGTTGTTCTAGTCTATGATTTGTTTGAGCGACGGCAACGGCTGCTTCTCCCCAAAGTTCTTCAACTAAGCGAGGTGCTTCCAGGTCTCCAGTATATTTTAGATGCCAAATGTTCAATCGCGGAGCTATTAGTTTAGATTCCGTGAAGGTTAAAGATTTGCTTGCGCTAAAATGGTCCAAAAAGTCCGTTACACTTGTTCCAGGTTCAAAACGAACCAAAACTTCATTCGACACGTAATTTTGATCTTGGGAGAACACAGTCAAACTAGTAGCCAAAAAGAGGGTAAGAATTAAAAAGCGCATAAGATTAAATTTAGGAGTCAATAAAGGGATGAGCAAATATGAATGTCAAAAGTAATATAAATTTTCGGGATAAACAGCAGGAAAGGCAAAATTGCCCATTTTGCGACCTTAATTAGTAGTACGAATAAAAAAAACACGCTTTTTTACTATAAATTAGGAAAAATTGTAATTACTTTGTGTTGACTTTCGTTTTTGCTGTAATATGTACACTTCATATTGACACAAAAATTGTAAACGATAAACTAACTCAATGAGAAATTTAATCGCCACCCTCGTTTTTATTGGTTTTTCTGTAGTAGCTTTCGCTCAAACGCTTTCAGAAGTAGCAGACAAGCAGTTTGACCTAAAAGCATTTGATCAAGCCATCAATTCCTACAAAAAGATACTTAAAGACAATCCCAAAGATGTAAAAGCACTGACTAATCTTGCTGATGCTTACTTTTATACTAATAATATGAAAGAAGCTTTGTCAGCATACAAAAAGGCAGTTGCTTTACCAGACGTAGATTCAGAAGCCTTATTTCGCTATGGAAAGGCTTTTATGCGAAGCGGAGATTACTCCAATGCAGAAAAGACTTTTAAAGCTTACGCAAAAACGAATAAAAAAGTAGGGGAGCACTACGAAAATTACGCATTAATGGCAGCAAAAACTGCTGGTTTACCCCCGTTCTATCAAGTGAAAAGAGAATATCTTAACACTAAAGGGGCAGATTTTTTCCCTACATTTCTTGGAGACAAAGTGGTTTATTCATCCTCTCGGACGGATATTAAGCGTAAATTAAAAACAAAAGATTGTGAAAATTGGACAGGTAAATCCTACAACCAATTATTAATCACCAAGACAGACAAAAAGGGATTTCTCCAAAAACCGAAGCTCTTAGCTAGTGATCTTGCCTTTAACTACAATGAAGGGCCCGTAGCCTATAATGGTAACAATAATAAAATTGTCGCCATTACCAAAAATCAATTTGTCAATGGACATACCTTGGCTTCCAATCTGGAAGCTAAAATGACCCTTTTACAAGCAAATTATCAAAACTCAGGTGATTGGGGCAAAGCAAAAGCAATGTCTGTAAACGAAGGGGAATATAGTACAGGATTTCCAAGTTTTTCGCCAGATGGAAATACCCTTTTCTTTTCCTCAAATCGCCCAGGTGGGCAAGGTGGGTATGACATATATGTCAGTTACTATAAAAATGAAAAATGGACAGAACCAACAAATTTAGGAAGCCCTGTAAATACTCCTGGAGATGAAATTACGCCCTTCATGGATGGACGTACGCTTTTCTATAGCTCTGATTGGTTACCTGGACTGGGTGGCTTTGACTTATATCGTGCAGAGCAGGAAGGTGCCATTTCGATGACGGGATGGAGCAAAGTTTTTCACATGGGTACGGGAATTAATTCTTCGTATGATGATTTTGGGTTTATTTATAACAAAGCAAAGAATATCGGCTATTTTACGTCCAATAGAAGGGGAACAAAATCTAGTGAAGATATCTTCCAAGTGACAAAAGTGTCCGACAAAATTGAAATTTTAGTGCTAAATGCATCCGATAGCTCACCGCTCAAAGGAGTGACTATTGATTTTTCTGAATGTGGTGAGTCCGCTTTGTTCACGAACAAAAATGGTCAATCAATATTTCAAGCGCTTGCAGGTTTGAATTGCAATGCAACCATTAAAAAAGCTGGTTTTAAATCGCAAAAACTGAAAGTAGTATCCACAGGTAAAAAGAAATCGAGAAACTATATAGTTAAACTAGTACAAGCTGGAGAAGAATATATAGGTAAAGTTGTGGATAGTGAAAATAACCAAGCCATTGAAGAGGTGCTTGTTTCTGCAACGGGTAAAGATGGAGTGCTCAAAACCTTTTCCGATGAAAATGGAGAATTTGTATTACCACTAAAGAAAGAAGAAACCTATACGGTGACCTACTCAAAAGCAGGCTTTACGGATGTCGTGAATAAAGTAGAGACAGCAGATGGACAGTCAAGGACAATATTGGGTATTCAACCTATGAATAACGCCTATTCAGATGTGGCCTTTACAGAAAAAGGTCCAAAAGCTAAAAAAGTAAGTTTGGCGGAAGCGAAGCAGGCGGAAGAGAAGGCTAAAAAAGCGGCTTTAGCTGCTAAAAAAGCAGAAGCAGTAGCCCTAAAGTTAGCAACAGCTGAAAAACTTGCAAAACAAAAGGCTGAGGCTGCTAAAAAGGCGCAAAAAGCTAAAGAAGCAGCTTCTGCTAAAGCTGTAAAAGACGCGGAAAATGCCGCTGAGGAAGCGAAAAAAGCTGCCGAAGAATCTGCCGCTGCAGCTAAAAAATTAGCGGAGAAACTGGCAGAAGCGGAGGCCAATGCGAAGAAAGAGGCTAGGACTGCTGCGAAATATGGTGCGGCCAATAAGAATAAAGCGGCCATGACTAAAAAGTATGCTGTTCAAGTGGCTGCCTATGTCAATGATGGTAAGTCAATTAATATGTCTAAGTATAAAAGACTTTTTGAACAGGGCAATGTTTATTCTAGACCTTCAGACAGACATGTGAAAATTAGAGTGGGCGTTTACGACACGAAAGCGGAAGCTAGTAAACACTTAAAAGCTATCAGAAAAGCTGGTTTCAAGCAAGCTTTCGTAACTAGTGAATATCTAGACAAAACCAAAGAGGACAAAAGTTTACTGCTTGGTAAATCAGCTAAATCGCCAGTTGCCAATAAAAAGCCCGTAGCAAAGAAAGCAAAGAAGAAGGCTGAAAAAAAGTCAACAAGACAATACTTCGTGCAACTTGCTGCCTATAAAAACGCAAACATCAAGAAATTTCCAACAAAGAAAGTGCAGAAGCTTGGAAAAATAGTCAACAGGAAAGGTAGAAAATATACTACTATGTATATTACGGGGTTTGATACCTTAGAAGATGCAATACAAGCACGGAATAAGGCCACTACACTTGGGTTTAATGGTCCTTTTATCGTCTATAAAAAGAAAGGAAAATTTATTAGAATGAAATTCTAATCAATTTGGTTACAGGGAAATGGGCTATCTCGTATTATTCGAGTTAGCCCATTTTTATTTTCTTTGTATACTTCTACCTCTTTGCGGCTCCACACCGTTGTGTGGCTTATGCCTTTTTTTCAGTACCTCCGTCCAAAACAAAACCCCACCCACCACGTTTATAAATGAAACAAAGACTAATGACGCCCACCATCAACTCCCTCCAAGCATTTAACCAAGTTGTCGACGAAAAAGACGCCGTAATCATCTATTTCTCCAACAACGTTTGTGGAGCTTGTGATGTATTGGAAGAGAAAATTATCGCACTCCTAGAGAAGGACTATCCAAAAATGGAAATGTTTGTAGTTTCTACTGCCAATAACCAAGAAATAGCAGGGCAGAATCGAGTATTTGCGGCTCCCACAATCCTTATTTTCTTTACAGGTAGAGAACAAGCACGATTTACCAGAAGCGTGGGCATGTCACAAATTGTTCAAGTCATTGATAGACCTTACCAAATGATTTTTAATGACTCTGAATCAGGAGAGTTAATAGAATATGATCGTTAAATATTCTTTAATTATTTTTTTTTGCAATAAATGAATATGTTTAGGGTTGCTACTTAAATGACAAGATGATTGCTTTTCAGAAAATTACTTTCTTCTTTTTATTTGCCTTGCTTTTGGGCAATAATACGCTTTTGGCGCAAGCGGATACGATGGAAGAAGACACTTTGCCTCCTAGTTTTATTTTTGTAGATAGAGCCGATCAAGCTGAATTTATAAATACGAATGGCAAACCATTGCGTAAGCTGTCTGGTGAAGTTATCCTACATCAGGATACAGTGTTTATGTTTGCCGATACAGCATACCTCTGGGAGAAAAATGCGACGATTTTAGGGCAGGTGATCATACAGCAAGGGGATAGTCTGAGTATTTATGCAGACTCATTGCGTTATGATAGTGAAATGCGGCGTGCCCAATTGTTTGGGGATGTGATATTAAAACATAATAAGCAGGAACTACATACACATCGCTTGGATTATGACTTAGTGACCAAAAAGGCATATTACCTAGATGGGGCAATCTTGGTTGATGGAGATTCAAAATTATACAGTAAGATTGGTCATTTTTATACCAAAACCAATACCGTTTACTTTAAAGATAGTGTGACGATTGACGATGTTAATTTTAAGCTTAGGACAGATACTTTGGCTTTTAATACCAGCAGTAAAATTGCTACTTTTTTAGCACCAACCATAATCCAACAGGGGGGGGCTTTGATTTATTGTGAAGGTGGTTTTTATGATTTGAATTCCAAAGATGCAGTGTTTCAGACCCATGCCCAGTATAAGAAAGGAGCGCAAGAAGCTTCGGCAGATACCATGTCATACAATGGGGCTTTAAAAGAAATTACCCTTTCAGGAAATGCTCAATTTATTGAAAATAGTAAAAAAGCAAAAGCAGACGAAATTATCTATCATGATGATTCTGATATCACGATATTAAAAGGAAATGCACTTTTTCAAGACGGAGATCAGATAGTATCGGGGGATTTTTTGGAATATGATGCAGCCACAAAAAGTTTTGTAAGTAAGGGGCGTTCCTTTATCAGTGATCCACCCAATCTGTTAGAAGCAGATCGATTAGACTATGACAAGGTGACGGGTGTAGGTCGAGCGTTAGGTCATGTGATTTGGCAAGATACTGCACAACACCTGACCATCTATTGTGATACGGCGGACTATCGAAAAGAAGATGATTATTTGCTAGCAATTGGCTCTAGACCCTTGTTGGTCAATGTCTTAGATGGAGATAGTTTGTTTATGAGAAGTGATACTTTGTTAGTCCAAAGAGTGATTACTTTGGATACGAGTCTGATAGTAGATAGCTTGCGCATAAATGAAGATTCAATTTTGATAAGTGCGGATACGATGAGAACATTATCCGCTTTCCGAAAGGTTAGAATGTACAAGTCTGATATGCAGGCAGTGTGTGATTCCCTCGCTTATACTTCAATTGACTCTTCATTCAGATTTTATTTTGATCCCATTGTTTGGGCGGATACGACTCAATTTACAGCCGATGTCATTCGGATGGAAATGCGGAATGAACAATTACATCAAATTGATTTGTTGAAAAATGCTTTCCTTATTAATTC
This sequence comes from uncultured Saprospiraceae bacterium, assembly GCA_964427815.1. GTDB lineage: Bacteria > Bacteroidota > Bacteroidia > Chitinophagales > Saprospiraceae > HyVt-613. Next base: position 17,025 of record CAYRVZ010000004.1, read on the forward strand.
GGAAGATTTAATATTATTTAATCAAATAGTAGGCAAGATTATTCATGCTTATTTTAAGGATAATGAAATCAATTCAGTTCGTGTGAAGGGCAATGCCAAATCTGTTTATTATGCTTTAGATGAGGCAAAAGGGTATATCGGAATTAACAAAGTTGAAGCAAGTTCTATGCTTATTTTCTTTGGCAATAACCAAGTAGAGCGTATTCGGTACTACGATGCCCCAAAAGGAGAAATGCAACCGATACAAGCGGTGGACCCAAAAGATTACCAAATCGAGGGCTTTAAGTGGCATAAAAAAGTACGACCCAAATCCAAAGATGATTTGAATTGAAAACTGGCAAAGTAATTGTATATCTTGGGTAGTAGATAAGTAAACACTCCATCGTTTTTTCATTTTTAATATTAAATAAAATGACTACTTATCAAAGATTAATCCAACGTGGATTTGAAGAAGGCATGGAAATGGGCATTCAAAGACAAAAAGTATTAACTGTCCGTAAAATGCTTTCTATTAATATTCCAACCACAGAAATTGCTCGAATTTTAGAATTACCAGAGGCGGAAGTTTCTAGACTTTTGATATCTAAGGTATAAATTAGTATTTCTTTAAAGTTGTAAAGTACTGGCTTCGTGGATCTTCTGAACAAGTAAACTTGTTTGGACTGAAAAGGGAAATTGTAGTGTCATAGATCGATACATTATATGTGTCTAGGTCTATTGATTTTACTACAATTTCCCTTTACCTTTAGGGTCTATTCCCACAAATTAAGTATTGTTCCTCCTAAAACAAACACGCTGCTTCTAAAGCAATAGAACAACACTTATAGCCATGAACAAACTACAATTTTTTCGCATCATCCGAAGAGGAAGCCTTTTACTATGCTTTGCCTACCTGCCTTTTTTCTCTTTTGCTCAAATGACTGATTCCCATGCTCTTCGCAGTAGGCAACAAATGAAACCCATCATCTATCCCAATCCGGCTATGAACACCATTAAGTTCAAAGGACTAAAAGGAGAAATCTTGCTGTTAAATGTTGTCAATGAACATGGAAAAACAGTTTATTCGGGTGAAGCGTCAGAAGAAGAAGTATTTAATATGACAGGTTTCCCGAAAGGAACTTACTTTTTTAGATTCTCAAACGGAAGCCAATCCTTTTACAGTAATGTAGTTAAGGATTGAAAAATAGTAATTCCCAGCAATTCTCGAATGCTCCAATAGTTATTGGGTAAGATCAGCCATCCATTATAGAGTATTGGTGTATATTAATAATTTTTACTATCTTTGCGCTCACTATTGCACTTAAAAGACCCCACATGTCTCGTTTTAGTACTATAAGGCTATTTTTTGCCTTGCTGTTAGTTCTTGTGTATGCAGGACTCTTTGCTCAATCTTATACGATTAAGACGGATCACCCTGATGGTCTTTATGACATAGGGGAAACCGTTGTATTTAAAGTTGCATCAAACGTGACCACAGATGTCACCTATAAAATTACCCGAGGTAAATATACGGACACCCTACAAGTAGGGACATTGTCACTTCAATCGGGACAGACTAGCTCCTTATCTTACGTGACCCAAAAACCAGGGGGCCTAATTTTAGAAATTAGTAATAGCTGGACGTATGGAGCAGCAGGCGCAATAGTCAGTATTGACAAGATCGAGCTGTTTGAGCCAGAGCCAGCAGATTTTGATGCTTTTTGGACAGGTGTTAAAAGTGAACTTCAACAAGTTCCTATCAATCCCAAAATCGTACTTCATGGCAGTACCGCCTATCATGATAGTTATACAGTACAGCTTGGAAATATCGACAATAGACATGTATATGGGATGTTGCACGTTCCGAAAGGTCAAGGACCTTTTCCAGCTATCGTTGAATTACCGGCGTATGGTTCGGGTCCTGTACAAGGATCAGGAGAATTTGCAGATCGAACCAATTGTATTGTTTTATCAGTCAGTATTCATAATGCACCAGTCACTACTGTGGATCCAAATGCCTATAAACCAGACGATCCTTCTGATAAAAATTTAAATTACCATAAGCACTCTGTAACTTCGGGTATTCGTGCGATTGATTACTTGATGACTCGATCAGATTTTAATGGAACGGATATAGGGTTGATAGGGGAGAGCCAAGGGGCTGGGCTGGCACTACTCGTTGCAGGGGTTGACCCTAGAGTCAAATTGATGGGCATTGCTAGCCCTGCGTTGGCTAGTCACGCTGGATTATTATATGGACATGCTAGTGGGTTTCCCTCTTACTTGAATATTCCTATTCAATTAGGGGATGCAGTATTAATTAATAAAACATTAGGGGCAACAGGTTATTATGACGCGGCGATAGCAGCAAAACGTTTTCACGGTACTACTTTATTTTTAACTTCACATGATGATGAAGTCTGCTTGGCAGAGACCCAGTTTATGGCCAGCAATTATTTGGATGGAACGAAAATTCATATTCATAATCTTAGCGGAGGGCACAACGATCGACCTAGATTTAGAGAGGCACAACGTGGTCTTTTTAGAAGATACTTCTCGAATACAGAAGATCCTCCTTTCCCATGGGCTCAATCTAACATCGGGTATGAGGTTTCTGCTGGTGCTGATAAATTAGGAGCGGTCAATACCCCCATCTCCCTTATTGGGAAAATTGAAAAAGAGCAAGTTCTTAATCCTAGTATTCCAGTAGAATGGAAAGTGCTATCTGGTCCAGGTGAAACTGTCTTTACAGACAAAAATCAATTTTCTACCTCCGTTTCTTTTAGTTTGCCAGGGTATTATACACTTGAATTTAGTGGAAAAGATGTGGAGTTTATAGATTCTGAAGGTTTGTATTTTATGCTTTCGGATAGAGTGGTGGTTCATGTTCTAGAGGGAGAGAATACGCCTCCAACAGTCGCCTTAACCACGCTTAACGAAACGGTAAACGGTGCTTTTCAAGTCTCCGCAACATTCAATGAAGCTATTACTGATTTAGAACTAAGTGATTTTAAAATTACCGGCGGTGCAGCCAGCAATTTGACGGGTTCGGACATACTTTATGAAATAACGGTGGCTCCCACAGCGGATGTCGTCTCGATTGAGCTACCCAAAAATATGGCCAATGATATGGAGGGGTTAGGTAACATTCAATCCAATAAATTAGTCGTTAATTATGTAGATCCCGCCGATCCTAAAGTTGATTTGGAGTTAATCGTCACCGCCGATCATACGGTAGTTGAGCAATATGACGAAGTAACCTTTTATTTTTCATTAACCAATAATGGCACGTCAGTAGCCCATGAGATACAAACGTTAGCCAATCTTCCGTTGGGCCTGAATTTCCTCCAAACGACTCCATCTTTGGGTTCGTACATGGCGGATACGGGGCAATGGGATGTTCCTGAATTAGAGGTTGGACAGACGGTTTCTTTGATTATTATCGCCAAAATGATGACCAATACACCCGTTACTTATTTTGCGCAAGTGATAAATGTGTTGGAGAAAGATGTGGATTCGACCCCAAATAATAATGTTAACAGTATCCCGATTGAAGATGATGAAACCGCGGTGACGGTTTTTGTCGAAAGTGACAATCTGAACTATTGTGAACCTGGTTTTGACTCTGGAGCTGAATGGATTTCACGCTTTAAGTTATTGACAATCGATAACGAAAGTGGAAAAGAAAATTATGGAGATTTTACGAACCTATTGGCAGTAATGAATAAAGGAATATCGACTGATTTTAGGATTGAGCCCTCATTTCAAAGCTCTTTTCAGAATGAGGTTTATACCATTTGGATTGACTTTAATCAAGATGGAAAATTTGACTCCGAAGAGATTGTTTACCAACTAAAGGCTCCGGCACCGTTGGAGCAAGTGTATCCGATATTAGGTTCTATCGTTATTCCCAAAACGGCTTTGGAGGGCAAGACACGAATGCGAGTAAGTATGAAAAGAGGAATAGATGCCTTTGCTCCATGTGCAACTCAAGAACAAGGAGAAGTGGAAGATTATGCCATTTTTATTAACAATGCTACCGCTGTTTCGAGCATCTTAAATTTTAGCGTAAGCGAATTATTAGAGGGTGCTCAATCCACTTGGATAACGGACAATGTCTCGTTAGGAGCAAAGTTTTTTCTTGAAAAAGCAGTGGACGGTACTTTCCAGATACTTGACTCCTTAGACTTTGAAGTTGGAAATAATCTCTATAAGTATTGGGATCATAAACCTTTTGTGGGTATGAACTACTATCGGGTGAAGCTGGTTGAAGGAGGTGTCAGCTTTTATTCAAGTATTGCACCTTTTTATGTAATGCCAGAAAAAGTGATTACTGCTTCGACTCGACTATTCCCAAATATCACTTCAACGAATTTACGGTTGAATGTGAAAGAATTTGAAGGGTCAAGTGCGGACATCTATCTTGTAAACACGCTCGGTCAAATTATTTATAAGTGGGAGTTTTCGGATATTCAACAAGTATTATTGCCCTTAGAGGTTGGTTATCTACAGGATGGACTTTATTTTTTAAATGTCCAAATAAAAGGCTATAAGCCTTTTGCTGAACACTTTTTTATAAAACGTTGAAATCGCTTTTTGTCTTAAATTATACAGGTTACGTCGAAAAGCATTACGTGTCCAAAACTAAAAAAGTTCTTTTTGCGTTTTGCTCCTATAACTGAAATTATGCGTGTCTTTTCTTTATTTTTGTTGAGTGTCTTTTTTTTTGTTGCCTGTGAGCGATCGTTTGTACCTGCTGTGGTCAACGAACCACTTGATTTAGTCGTAGAGGGCTATATTGAAGCAGGAGAGGAAGCAGGTATTCCTTACGTGTTTTTGACAAAGAGTCGCTCATATTTTGGGGAGATTGATAGTACGGCTTTTAGTGACTTGTATGTGCATGATGCGGTAGTGAAGGTGACACATAAAGGGATTGACTATCCATTTTCGGAGGTCTGTTTACAAAGTTTGACTCCTGAACAAAAAGTAATTGTTTCTACTTTTTTGGGCTTCGACCCAGATTCGATTAAAACGGATATTTGTGTGTACCTAGACTTATCCTTTCAGCTAAAAGGTGAAGATGGAGGACAATATGACTTGACTATTGAGTCGGAAGGAAAAACGCACACGGCTACGACCACCATTCCTCGTATGGTTAAGATTGATTCTTTATATTTTAAAGAATTGCCTGAAGCGGATTTAGAAGAGTATAAAGAATTGCATGCGTACTTGACAGATCCAGGAGACGACACGGATTTTTGGAGATATTTTACAGCCATTAATGGAGGACAATACGAAACTAGTAATTTTTCGATCTATGATGATGGCTTTATCTCTGGGCAGACAGTGGAATTTATTTTGAATAATGGTAGTCGAGTAAAAGAACATGATCCAACTTCCTTTGGATTATATAAAGTGGGGGATACGCTTACGCTAAAATGGACTTCCATCGATGAGGCTCATTATGACTTTCGTAAAACGGCTGAGTTTAGTAAAGCACAAGGCCCTTTTTCGTCCTATGTCCGCATTAAAGGTAATGTATCTGATGCACTTGGGATTTGGGGAGGATATCATGTTCAAATATTAGAAACAATCATAGAATGAGATACTTGATGTTTTTAATTGGAATGATGCTGATTACTGCTTGCTCAACAATCGGTCAATCTCCTTTCGCGAAAGAAAATAAACCAATATTAGCAGCTTCGGGGGATACCATTCATCCATTGGTAAAATCGGATAAAGAATGGAAAGAGGTGCTTTCGCCAAAAGCGTATTCCGTGCTTCGTGAAAGTGCTACAGAAGTTCCTTTTTCGGGCAAATGGCTAGAAAATAATAAGACTGGACAATATACTTGTGCAGCTTGTAAATTGCCGTTATTTAAATCAAAAACAAAATTCAAATCTGGCTGTGGTTGGCCGAGTTTTTACGATTCTATTGAAGATGCGCACATCAAAGAAGTCGTAGATGATTCGCACGGTATGCACCGTGTTGAGTTACGGTGTGCCAGGTGTGATGGACATTTAGGTCATGTTTTTAATGACGGACCAAAACCTACTGGACTTAGATTTTGTATTAATTCTGCTTCATTAGATTTTGAACCCACCGAATAATTTTTTCCTCCTTCTTAACCTTACTCATGTTAAATGACAAATTAGTATTATTAATTGTTTTTGTATTGGGTAGTTTTTTTGCGCAAGCTCAAAACTCAACTTTTACACTGAGTGGCTATATAAAAGATGCCGCTACAGGAGAAAGCTTAATTGCTGCTAGTGTGTATAATAAGACGAATCCTATTCAAGGGACTACCTCAAATACGTATGGGTTTTATTCTCTTAGCTTGCCACCAGCCACCTATACATTTGTTTTTTCTTACACGGGTTTTGAGAGTATTGAAATCGTAGTAGATTTAACCCAAAATCAGACACATAATATCGAATTGACAGAAGGTATTGCATTAGCAGAAGTAGTGGTGAAGTCAGAAAAGGAAGACAAAAATGTCCAGGGAACACAAATGGGTACAGTGAAATTGTCCATGGAGAAGATTAAAACCATACCCGCCTTTATGGGAGAAGTAGATGTATTGAAAACGTTGCAATTATTGCCTGGGGTTTCCTCCGCTTCTGAAGGGAGTTCTGGCTTTTATGTACGCGGAGGAGGACCGGATCAAAACTTGGTCTTGTTGGATGAAGCAGTGGTTTATAACTCGGGGCACATGATGGGCTTTTTTTCTGTTTTTAATGCAGATGCGATAAAAAATACAACTTTAATAAAAGGAAATATGCCCGCTAAACACGGAGGAAGACTCTCTTCTGTAGTGGATATTCAAATGAAAGACGGTAATAACAAAAATTACCAAGTGACGGGTGGTATTGGCACGGTCTCTTCCCGTTTTACGGTGGAAGGGCCTATACAAAAAAACAAAAGTTCTTTTTTGGTTTCAGGACGACGAACCTATTTATTCGATTTATTAAAACCAGCGATTAAAAAAACGAAATTTGCAGGGACAAATTATTATTTCTATGACTTAAATACGAAGTTAAATTATAAATTTTCAGATAAGGATCGATTGTATGCAAGTGGTTATTTTGGAAGAGACGTATTAATTTTTAATAGTAATGCTAGAAAATTTGGACTAAAATTACCTTACGGAAATGCAACCGCCACACTGCGTTGGAATCACCTTTTTACAAAGAAATTATTTATGAATACCTCTTTGATTTATAATGATTATAATTTCTCCATTACGGGTAGTCAAGATAAGTTCGAGTTTAGTGTGTATTCTGGGGTAAGAGATTATAGTGGTAAAGTAGATTTTGATTGGTTTCCGCATTATCGGCATCATGTGCAGTATGGAAGTAAATATACTTGGCATCGCTTTAGACCTAATTTAGCGGAAGTAAAAGATGAAAGTGGGGGAGAGTTTTCTAATGAACTAAAACCAAAATTTGCGCATGATGCCTCCATTTATGCTTCTGATGAAATCATCATTACCAAAGGGTGGACTTTGAATCTGGGACTGCGAGGTAATTTTTATGCGCATGCGGGCTCATTTGTAGGAGCGGACAAGACATATAAAACAGGTGAAATCGTAAAACCTTTTTGGAGTCTGGAACCTAGGTTTGGGACGAAGCTTAGTCTGGACGACAGATCCTCTGTAAAACTCAGTGTGGGATACAACACACAATATATGCATTTAGTAAGTACCTCTAATGGTACCTTGCCTGCAGATGTATGGGTAACCAGTAGTGCAGCCGTACCGCCACAGCGTGCCATTCAATCGGCATTGGGATATTTCCGTAACTTTAATGATAATATGTACGAGTCTTCCTTTGAAATATACCACAAGTATTTGTGGGGGCAGATTGATTATCCAGAAGAATATACGGACACGCCCGCCGAAGAAGTAGAAACACAATTTATATTTGGGGAGGGTAGAGCCTATGGTGCAGAGTTTTTTGTGCGCAAGAACAAAGGGAAGTTAACAGGTTGGGTCGGATATACCTATTCTAGAACAGAACGTATTTTTGAGGATGTCAAAGGAGTGGTTTTTCCGACAACTTATGACAGACCCCATGACATTTCGGTTGTTGCCAATTATGAATTAAATAAGCATTGGCTTTTTGGAGGTCTCTTTGTCTATGGTACTGGAAAGACTTATACGCCTTTAAAAAGTGTTTTCTTGAACGACAATAGTTTGTTTGTCGAATATGGTCTGCGTAATAGTGCAAGATTAGATCCGTATCATAGAATTGATTTGTCTGTTACTTATAATCGAAAACCAAACTCCACTAAAAGATTCAAATCCTCTTGGAATCTATCCGTCTATAACGTCTATAATCGCCTAAATCCTTTCTTTACTTACTACGATACGGAGACCGATGTCAATCAAGGAACCGCTACCACAAAGGCTGTTAAAGTCTCCATCTTTCCGATTATTCCCGCTATTACTTGGAATTTTAAATGGAAATCTGGAAAATAGTTCAGAGCATAAAAATTAATGCTCACCTCACAGAACAAAAAGAAGAAAATTACTGTTATATAAACAGTGGAACGCCCAAAGGGGCTGACTGGTATTGACAGGAAAGTGAGTTGTTTAATTAGCATGTCAGAGCACGTTGGTTCACTCTGTAAAAAATGGCTTTCAAACCTTACTTGGCAACTACAATGTAGCCATGGCTGCCTAATTAGTTAATTAGACACGCCTTTAGGCCTTACGCTTGACTCCTGATACACAGCGTATCGCTTAACAAAAAATCTCAGGGTAGGAGATAGAAGGGCTTCGAGCTATTCTCCGAAATTCAGAAGATAAGGTAAGTTTTCGCTTGTTTGTGTGCATAAATCTTTCTCGAAAATTCGAACACATCCTAAACATGTAGAAGGTTCTGTGACGCTTTGTCTGGACGAGGGTTCGACTCCCTCCAGCTCCACTAAATTAAAAGCACTGCCAATTGGTGGTGCTTTTTTATGCAAATCCTCCCAAATGCTTGTACACTAAATCAACTGGAAGACCCATCACATTCAAATACGATCCTTCAATACTGCTTACCTTGCAATGCCCAATCCACTCTTGGATACCATAGGCTCCAGCTTTGTCGTATGGATTGTAATTGTCTATGTAATAATTGATTTCTTGTATGGATAAATCTGCCAAAGTGACGATGGTATGCCCACTAAAAGTTACTTCCTTTTTTGGCGAAAGCAACGTCACCCCTGTGATGACTTCGTGTGTTTTACCCGAAAGGGACTGAAGAATTCGAATGGCGTCAGTCTTGTCTTTTGGTTTTTCAAAAATAACCCCTTTCAGAATGACAATACTATCAGCGGCGAGAATGACCTCACCAGGTTGAGCTAAAGGAATAGCCGCTTTTGCTTTGATTTTTGATAGAAAACCCGGTACTTCTTCGGGATTCATATCACTGGGGTAATCCTCCTTAGCATTAGGGAGGACAACCCTAAAATGGAAGCCTGCCTCTTGCAATAGCTGGTGGCGACGCGGAGATTTTGAAGCGAGTGCAATGGGAATGGACATTGTTTTCATGAAAGCTTTTTGCCAAAGATAGAAGATTCTATTTGAATGAACCCATACATTAAGTTACAATTTCATGTATAGATTTTACCTATGAATCTCAAATAAAATTGAAAAATAAAAATACTACCATTAAATACTCATTCGTAATTTTCCTAACAACGAAATGGCATTGTTCTTTTATTTAAAATGGGTATAGTATCTTCTGTATTTTCTAGAAGTCAGTATTTGGGTCAGGGGAAACTAAATCGAGGAAGTTTGTTGAAAGATAAAAAATTTATTACTAGCAGTGTTATATATTTAACTGGGGTTTCACTCAGTTTTATTGGAAGGGGACAGAAAAGAAAAGGAATTGATAGATTCAACAAAGGAACACTGTATTCTCAATACAGAATCAACATAACTAATGAGGGACTTGGATTTACGCTGGTCTTTTAAGCTCAGTGTTTAAAAAAATAGAATCTTGAGCTACAAAAAAAGCACGCTACAAAATTGTAGCGTGCTTTTTAATACCTTAAATAAGAAAACTTATCCCTTGTCAATCCCGCCATCAAGGCGATCTTGTAAGACTTTTAATTCATCCCATTTTTCATCCACACAAAGCTGAGCTTGTTGTGCCCATGTTGTTGGGTTGTGCATTGTATATCTTGAACCGGCCTTTTCAAGGATTCCTTTTAAGGTCTCTTCCTTACTATCAGCAAGTTGCTTCCAAGTCTTAATGCCATCAGCATTCAATAATTCAGCAATCTTAGGCCCTATTCCTTCAATTTTTGTTAAATCATCTGCCTTAGAAGAATCAGTGTCAGCTGCAACTCTACGTACCGCTTCAACTCTTCGTACTGCAGGCTTCTTGGTTTCAGAAGAAGTCCCTACAACTCTAGTCACGTTACCTTCTCTTCTAACAACTGTAGCCTCCTTACGAACAACTTTAGTTTCTACTTTTTTAGGCTCCGCCTTGATGACCTTTGATTCTACTTTCGCCTCAGGAGCTTTAGCTTCAACCTTTTTAGGCTCCGCCTTGATGACCTTTGGTTCTACTTTCGCCTCAGGAGCTTTAGGTTCGGCTTTGACAACCTTTTTAGGCTCAGCCTTAGCAGCGACCTTTTTAGCAACAGGTTTTACTTCTACTACCTTAGGTGCTTTTACTTTCTTCTTCTTTGGCGTAAAGTCAATTTTTTCAACCACTTCATCAAAAGGACGAATGTTTACGAAAGTACGACCCAAACGTTTTTTCTTGAAATATACCTCTCCATCAACTAGTGCATAGATGGTATGGTCTTTACCCATTCCAACATTCTCGCCAGGGTGAAACTTAGTACCACGTTGACGAATGATGATGTTTCCAGCGATAGCCGCTTGTCCGCCAAATAATTTGACGCCGAGTCTTCTGCCTATACTATCCCGTCCGTTATCCGAACTACTGGCTGCTTTTTTATGTGCCATTTTTTTAGATTTTCTTTGTTAGTAATTTGACTAGCCAGCGATGCCGTCAATTTGAATTTGTGTTAAAGACTGTCTGTGTCCGTTCTTCTTCTTATATCCTTTTCTTCTCTTCTTTTTGAAGACGATGACCTTGTCACCTTTTAAGTGTTGGATAACAGTAGCACTTACGGAAGCACCGCTGACAGTAGGTTTCCCTACTGTGACATTACCTTCATTCTCAACGAGTAATACCTCGTCAAAGGTGACTTGAGCACCTTCATTTTGTGGAAGCCGGTGTACATAGACCTTCTGGCCCTTTTGTACTTTAAACTGAAAACCGGCAATCTTCACAACTGCAAACATAGCTTATCTAATTATGTGATTAAAAAATTCGTCATTAAACGAAGTGCAAAGGTACGTTTATTATTTAGATTCTGCAAGTGTTTTTAGTTTTATTGTGTGTCGCGCTGTGTATTAGAGCATTACTAAATTGCACTCGCTTTCCTTACTTTCTGACAAGGTGAATTAGCTTACGCAAAATAGCATCTTTACTCCGAACTAAAACCATATAGTTTCCTGTAGGAACCGAAGAACTTACTTGAAATTCCTGTTCAAAAGTACCTTTCGGTGAAAAACCTTGATACAACGATTGTATAGTTTTTCCATCTAAATTAACTAGTTGAATATCAATGTCTTGCGATTCTTTTTGTTCGAAAGATATACTGAAATTTTGTGCTATGGGATTGGGGTGAATGTTTACCTTCACGGAAGTCTGTATTCGTTCGGTGGAAATGAATATGCCTGCATGAATTTTGCTGACAAAACTAAAGTCATCCGTATAGCCGATGGTAGAATAGATATCTAAGGAAGTTGAATAAAGGATATTATTATAATAAGATTCACTGTCAAAAACTAAGCTTACTATTCCCGCCTCTCCAAAAGCAATATCTAAGCTGCCATCATCATTTAGACGACATAAAAAAGCGCCTGTATTACTACCTCCAGATATTATTCTATTTCCAAATTCGGGAGCGTATAGGGACGTTGCATTGAAATACTTACCTCCTATAGTTGTAGTGCTAACGCCGTTTACTCCATATTCAGGATCAATCGATCCGTCAGGCAATAACTGTAAGATTTTAAATTGACCATTACTTATGACTTGGTTCGAACCCAGTATATTAATTTTTCCATTGGGTAGAAACGTAATGGGTTCAAGCTCGGTTATGTTAAAATCCTCCAACGGGTGAAATATATGTCCATTATCACCAAAATTCGTATCCAAGGATCCATCTGACAAGTTAAGCCTTAGCATACCGACTCCATCTCCTAATAGGCTAGAGTCTTCATAGCCACCTATATATATGTATTCGTCTCGAATAATTAATTGGTGGAAGTCATGGTCCTCCGTTATGGCTAGATTTATAACACCGCCATTTCCAAAAGTATTGTTAAAACTCCCATCAGGATTTAAGCGAATTAATTTTATGGTCTCATCTCCTCGGAATAAAACTAATATTTTGGTGTCAACTACCTCCAAATCGAGGGTGAACCCAATCTCTGAAAATTTATAAGAAGCAATACCATTTTCGCCAAAAGTCGAATCTAACTCGAAAGTATTGTACAGACGTTGTTGTATTTCCATACGGTTAGAGTCTTGATAGAAGATATTTGATAAAAAATGTTGGTCATCGACTGGAATTATATCTAGCGGAAAACCTTTTTGTGTACTTTTTTTGTAGCCATTATTCCCGAACTCCGGGTCAATTTGTCCACTTGTGGTTAATTTTGCGTATCCTCCAAAACCTTCATTTTCATCTCCGATGAGACCAGGTACAACGATTTCGCCATTCGGAAGCTCGAAGAGACGAAAGGCAGTCATGTTAAGCAATATTGCAGTGCCTTTATTGGTTTGAGACCCATAGTCTTTGACAAAGCTCCCTGGAGCTTGTGCGAAAATGAGGAATGGCATAAATAAACAAATAAATAGATAGTGGATTTTTTTCATCTTTTTAGTTTTGATAAATTGAATAAAACAAAGATAAAGTAAAATGAATTGGTTTAATAGATATTAACTAACTTTAACATAAACCGAAGTTAAGAGGACTACTAGCCAGTCATTTCTGGCGTGGTCGGATTATATCCAAACCGACTATCAGGTATGTTTACCTCCAATTGTTCCAGTACATAACCGATACAAGCAAAGT
>CAYRVZ010000005.1:0-6428 GCA_964427815.1 uncultured Saprospiraceae bacterium
TTGCGCAAGCGACTTACCAAACCCAAATCCTGGGTCAATAATAATATCTTTGAGGCCTTGCTTACGCAAAAAAGTACTCTTTTCTATTAAGAAATCAAGCACTTCTAAAGTTACATCTTGATAGTTGGGTTGGTCTTGCATAGTAGCTGGTTTACCTTGCATGTGCATCAAAATATAGGGTACTCCATTTTTTAGCGCTACATCCAAAATACTGGGATCTATAGTCCATGCAGAAATGTCATTAATAATGGAAGCTCCAGCATCAATGGCAGCTTGTGCTACCACACCCTGCACCGTATCTATGGACATAACGACATTTGGAAAATGCTGCTTTATTTTTTTTATAATGGGAAGGACCCTCTTTAATTCTTCCTCTACGGATACAATCTCTGCACCGGGACGGGAAGACATCCCACCAATATCAATTATTGCAGCTCCTTCTTCAATCATTTTACTAGCCTGCGCAAAAGCAGCGTCCAAAAAAGTATATCTACCGCCATCAAAAAAGCTATCAGGTGTTACATTTAGAACACCCATCACAATGGGTTCTTCTAAAGACAATAATTGGCCAAGGCAATTTAAAGTGGTCGGTTGGTATAACATCTGGTAAAGATAGGATTTTTTTAAAAGCTAGGTCAATTATGGTTTATAGTCCATCCCTCATGCTAGCCATAAACCCCACCAATTTCATCTAAAATTTCAAATAGTCTATCCTTATCATCCTCCGTGACAAGTTTGCGTCGGTATTCCTTGATGTCTCTTAGACCTCTAAAATAATTAGAGTAATGGCGACGAGTTTCAAGGATACCTAATCTTTCTCCTTTCCAATCCATAGCCATTTGGAGGAGTCGTTTGGCGGTGGTTACTCGTTCAACGATGGAGGGAAGGGGGAGCCGTTCGCCAGTTTGGTAAAAATGCTTAATTTCTCGAAAGATCCAAGGATTTCCGATTGAAGCACGCCCAATCATAATCCCATCAACCCCATATCTATTTTTATATTCAACAGCTTTCTCTGGTGTATTGATGTCCCCGTTACCGAAAATAGGGATGTGCATACGAGGATTATTTTTGATCTCTCCTATAAGTGTCCAATCCGCTTCACCTTTATACATTTGTTTGCGTGTGCGGCCATGGATTGATATCGCTTCTACGCCTACATCTTGCAACATTTCCGCTACTTGTACAATTGGTTTGTCTAATTCATTCCAACCCAATCTAGTTTTAACGGTAACGGGAATTTTACTAGCTTTAACGACCGTTTCTGCAAGGCGAATCATCCTCGGTATATCCTGTAAAATCCCAGCCCCCATCATTTTACAGGTTACTTTCTTCACTGGACATCCAAAGTTAATATCCAGCACATCCGGATTGATTTCGTTAATGATCTCAGTCGCTCGAATCATCGAATCCAATTCTGCACCGAATATCTGAATCCCTAGGGGTCTTTCTGCTTCCGCAAAATCCAGCTTCTGCGTACTCTTAAAAGCATCTCGAATCAGACCCTCCACCGCAATAAATTCCGTGTACATCATATCTGCCCCCTGTTCTTTGCAAAGCACCCGAAAGGGTGGATCACTCACATCCTCCATGGGAGCCAGTAAAAGTGGGAATTCCCCCAAGTCTATATCTCTAATTTTTGCCATTGGGTGCAAAGATAACTTATTTTTACTTGCGTTAAAATATTAAACTTTTTGATGTCCGCAATTCCCTGATTTTACAAAGCACCTGCCCGGGCAATTAAGCCTTTTGATTTATAAAATTTACTCATTCATAATTTTCTTACAAAGAAAATGCTACTATTGCTACATAATGTCTTTAATTGTTGGTGAACCAGTACGAGAATTATGGGAATTAAGACTTGCCAACACAGAACTTTGTGTCGTTGAGAAGTATGTTCGCTAGATTTATCTACCCCTAACACTGCACATTCGGTTCCAAGAAAAGTTGGACTGAGCCTATAACAATTCTAGGATTAAGCGGTTACTATGTCTATGAATGATAATGTATTCCAATTTAAGCAGTTCAAGGTTTCGCAAGAAAAATCTGCAATGAAAGTAAATACGGATAGTATCTTACTGAGTTCATGGGTGAAAGTCAGTGGTTGTAAGCGTATTTTAGACATAGGAACAGGAACAGGACTCATCGCCTTGATGATGGCGCAAAGAAATGCAGAGGCTAGTATAGAGGCAGTTGAAATTGATAGAGATGCCTACGAGGAAGCTATGAGTAATTTTGCAAATTCTAAATGGTCAAGCAGGCTTACAGCCTTTCATACTCCTATCCAAGATTTTGATGGAGTAGGGGAGTATGATCTAATAATTTGTAATCCACCATTCTTTACTGGAGGAACTTTATCTGAAAATCAAAATAGAAATAGTGTTCGACACACCTTGAAGCTTCCTAATAATGAGCTATTAACATCTGCTCGTAAACACATGAATATCAATGGTTTATTTGCTGTTGTTCTGCCTTATTTAGAAGGTTTAAGATTTATAGAGATGGCCAAGAAACATGGCTTTTACTTGCATAGAAAAACAGAAGTCTTACCAAGAGTAGGGAAGCCA
Organism: uncultured Saprospiraceae bacterium; assembly: GCA_964427815.1. Classification (GTDB taxonomy): domain Bacteria; phylum Bacteroidota; class Bacteroidia; order Chitinophagales; family Saprospiraceae; genus HyVt-613. Next base: position 2,565 of record CAYRVZ010000005.1, read on the forward strand.
ATTGAACGATTATTGATTGAATTGGGCAGAACAAAATGCGCCCAATCAAATACTTCGACTATCACCATCTATGCCGATCAAAACACCCAGAAATATTCAAAGGAATATATCCAGCTTACCCAAGACTTTTATCTCTTGCATTAGCCAATATTCGTCATACAACAACATTCACCATCCGACCAGGTACCACAATCAATCGTTTAATGGGCTTACCATCTACCCATTTTTGCACAATTTCCATCTCCAAAACAGCCTTTTCTATCTCTGCCTTCGAGGTTTCTACCCCAAAGGTGGCAGTCGCTCTTTTTTTACCATTGATACTGATTGGGTATTCAATGGTTGACTCAACCAAATACTTATCTTCTACTTTTGGATAACTGCTCTTATGAATGGAACCATTTTGACCTAGTTTCTTCCATAATTCCTCCGTGACAAATGGCGCAAAAGGTGCCATCAATTGAACAAGCGGTTGTAGTATTTCTTTACTATGACATTTTTGCTTACGCAATTCATTAACGGCAACCATAAACGCACTTACACAGGTATTAAATGAAAAACGTTCAATATCCTCAGTTACTTTTTTTATAGTCTGATGCAATACTTTGAGGGCTGCTGAATTCGGTTTTTCACTGGAGACAAGCCAATGACCCGCTTCATCATAAAATAAAGTCCAAAACTTGCGTAAAAACTTGGAAATACCTTCAATTCCATTGGTACTCCAGGGTTTAGATTGTTCTATCGGTCCCAGAAACATCTCATACAATCGGAAGCAATCCGCTCCATATTCAGAGATAATTTCATCGGGATTAATGGTGTTGAACTTGGATTTAGACATTTTGCCAACCTCCGAATGCGTCAGAAATTTACAGACTCCACCTTCTTTATTGGGCTCAAACTTGCCATTGCTAAATACACCTTCTTTCATCTGAAATACAGCCTGCTTCAAATCTGGCTTCCAGGCTATATATTTGCGCAAGCCCTCTTCAGTTAAATGACTATCTTCTTTCTGATAATCAGCTACAAATTCTATGGGTACATAAAGTGGAGCATATTTTTTCTCCTTGTCAGCAATGTCTGCACTGATAAAATGGTTGGTGTTCCCCACTTTCTCTAAATAGGCAATTTCAATCACCCCCTGAATCATGCCTTGGTTAATCAACTTCTTAAAAGGCTCTTTAAATTTAATTTTCCCTAAATCAAATAAAAATTTCGTCCAAAAACGTGCATAGAGTAAGTGAGCAACTGCATGCTCTGAACCGCCCACATACAAATCTACATTTCCCCAGTAATCGATCGCCTTTTCGCCTACAAAGGCATCATTATTCTCCGGATCCGTATATCTAATAAAATACCAAGCTGACCCCGCTGTGCCAGGCATGGTATCGGTTTCACGTCTGCGACCATCGGGTAGATTTACCCATGAGATGGCCCGTGAGATGGGAGAACGGCCATCAGCTGTTGGTTTAAAATTATCAACTTGCGGTAGCTCCAAGGGCAATTCTGCTAACGGTAAAATACTCGCTATGTCTTCTTTATCATACACTATCGGTATGGGCTCTCCCCAATATCGCTGACGACTGAAACCCGCATCTCGCAATCGATAATTAACTCTTTTTTCGCCTATGCCTTCTGCTTCAACTTTGTGTAGAATAACTTCAATGGCATCCTTGACCTCTAACCCGTTAAGGAAATCTGAATTTATTATTTTGCCCACCTTATCTCCAATTCCCGCTTTTGGGTAATCACTTTTATCGACTACGTTTATTATTTCAATGGCGTATTTTTCTGCAAAGGCTCGATCTCGTGCATCATCACTCGGTACTGCCATGATCGCCCCTGTACCATAATCCTTTAAAACATACTCACTAATATAAATCGGTATTTCTTTTCCTGAAAAAGGATGTATCGCATAAGACCCCGTAAAAGCACCCGTTACGTTTTTTACTTCGGATTGTCTTTCCCTTTCGGAACGTCCGGCTACGTACTTCACATAGGCTTCAATTTCTGATTTTTGAGGCTCAGTTGTTATTTTATCGATCAAGTCCAATTCTGGAGCAAGTACCATGAAGGTTGCACCAAAAACAGTGTCCGGTCTAGTTGTAAAAACAGACAACACTTCCTCAAAACCAGCAATACGAAATGTAATTGCGGCACCTTCCGATCGACCAATCCAATGTCGTTGAATAGATTTCAAAGATTCTGTCCATTCTACGGTATCTAGATCGGACAACAATCTATCCGCATACGCCGTAATCCTTAAAAACCATTGGGTTAGTGGACGCAATTCTACTGGGTGCCCACCCCTTTCGGATAACCCATTTTTTACTTGGTCATTCGCCAAAACAGTCCCTAATGCTTCACACCAATTGACTGTACCTTCTGATCTGAATGCAAGGCGATATTGCATCAAGATAGCTTGTTGTTCTTTCTTGGGAATACTCACCCAATCTTGGGGGGAGAATGAAACGTCATTAGTCGTGACCGCTTGCAGATTTGCAGTACCATGCTTTTCAAAATGAGCTTCTAATTCGCTGATGGGTTTTGCCTTATCTGCTGCTTGATCATAATAATGACTAAACAATAGCGTAAATATCCACTGAGTCCACTTATGATATTTTGGATCGCTAGTACGAACCTCTCGTGACCAATCAAAAGACAAACCAATGCTTTCCAATTGCTCCCGATAACGTATTATGTTTTCTGCCGTCGAATCAGCGGGGTGTACGCCTCTAGAAATAGCATACTCTTCTGCTGGCAGCCCAAAGGCATCATACCCCATAGGATGCAAGACATTGAAGCCATTCAGTCTTTTATACCGTGCAAAAATATCAGAGGCAATATAGCCAAGGGGATGTCCCACATGCAAACCCGAACCAGACGGGTACGGAAACATATCAAGTACATAAAATTTGGGTAGGTCAGATTGATTGCTCACCTGATAAGTTTTATTCTCCTCCCAAAAAGAATGACAATTTTGTTCTATAGCTGCAAAGTTCAATTCCATTTTATATATTTTATTGCTGCAAAAGTACTTACTTTTTGGTAGTTATTAGTGTTTTGTTCTAATTAGATCTTAGAAACAGAATCCCAGAGAGAGTCCCGGAGGAAGGCGGTTTTCCTGATAACATTAAAAAAAGCCTCCATCAGCAAAATGCAGATGAAGGCTCTATAACAATGTGTTCTTAAATGAGTCTCTGAGTTATTATCCAATTAAAGCGCATTCAACCTATCTGAATATTCTTTAGATTTAGTTAAGTCATTTTTACGAGCATAAATCTCTTTCAAAGCAGTCAATGTACTAGCATCTTTGCTATTCATCTTATCTGCTTCCAAAAAGTAGGGTAGTGCCTCGTCAAAAACGTTAGCCATCTTCACTTTTACAGCATCAAATTTCTTCATGCCTGATTTAGTCATATCATTTTCCAATGATTTCAATTCCTTCGTATAAGCCGCTGCTTTATTATAATATAAAGCACCAATACTATATACTGCTGCAAAGTTTTCTGGATCTAATTCTAGTGCTTTTACATAAGAAGACTTTGCTAAGGCAAAATTCTTAGAGGCTTCAGCTTCATTTTTTGCTTCTGTAGCATCAGTTGAAAGCTTATCATACACAGTACCCATTGTAGCGTGAAGAGAAGCATTCTCTGGATCCGCTTTAATAGCGTCTCCTAGTTTTGAGACCAGTTCAGCCATCTTGCCGCTCTTCAGGTAGCTATTAATTTCGCTGTACATCAATGCTTTGTCTTCTGGAAATTTTGCTCTTCCTTCTGATAGGATAGCTTCGGCACCCGCCTCATCTCCTTTAGCGATTGCAACCTTGTATAAGCCATCATAGACCGTTGCTTTATCAAAGCCATCTGC